>NZ_DF978425.1:125930-135556 GCF_002897135.1 Nostoc cycadae WK-1
GGTGCAGGCAATGATGTACTCAATGGTGGTGCAGGAAACGACATTATTACTCAAGGAGCCGGAGCAGATACAGTCGATGGTGGAGCAGGGGTTGATACCCTTGTGGATGCCGATTTCTCCGCAGATACCACAGGTAGAACCTTAATTATCAATGGTAGTACCTTAGCAACCCTGGTTTCTGGCGGCGACACTTATCAAGGCTTTGAATTTTTCTTGAATGTCACGGCTGGCAGTGGTAACGATACGATTCGCTTTACTTCTGCGACTCCGGCCGATAACAATGTTAGAGGCGGTGCAGGTAATGACACAATTGAGGGTGGTGCAGGTAATGACACCCTTGATGGTGGTACAGGTAACGATTCGCTCAGGGGTGGTTCGGGTAACGATATCTATGTAGTGGATAGTTTGGGAGATATCGTTACTGAAACCTCGACATTAGCGACAGAAATTGATACTGTACGTTCTTCAATTACCTATACACTAGGTGCAAATCTAGAAAATTTAACTTTAACTGGTACAGCCGCCATCAATGGTACAGGTAATAGCTTAAATAATACGATCGCAGGTAATAGCGGTAACAATATTCTCAATGGTGGTGCTGGTAACGACAGTCTGAATGGCGGAACTGGAAGTGATACCTTAATTGGTGGCACTGGTAATGATAACTATGTAGTCAATAGCGCTGGCGATGTGGTAACTGAAAACCTCAACGAAGGTACAGATACAGTGCAATCATCTATCAGCTACACTCTAGGGGCGAATCTAGAAAACTTGACCTTAACTGGTACGTCAGCCATCAATGGTACAGGAAACAGTTTAGCCAACACTATTACAGGTAATAGTGGCAGTAATACTCTTAATGGTGAAACTGGAAATGATACTTTAATTGGTGGCGGTGGTAACGATACAATTTTGGGTGGTGATGGTAACGATACCCTCAATGGTGTTGGTAGTGAGTTTGGTAGATCAACAAGAGACAGTCTCACTGGTGGCAATAACAGCGATTTATTTATCCTGGGTAATAGTAGTGCTATTTTCTACAATGATGGCAATAACACTAATGCTGGTCTAAATGATTACGCTTTAATTACGGACTTCAACATTGCTGAAGATAGAATTCAACTCAGAGGTACAGCGAGTTCTTACTTGCTAGGAACCTCGCCGATCGCTGGTATAACAGGAACATCTATTTACTTTGATAGCAATGGTAATGGAACTTTCAACTCTACTGATGAATTGATTGCGATCGCACAAGGAGTTTCCGGACTAAACTTGACAGCCAGTTATTTTAGTTATGTGTCTTAATCCCTAGAAATTTGGATAATCAAGCTTTGAAACCTTGTGGCGCAAATCACAAGGTTTCAAGTGAAGTATAAACACTACAATTTCCGCTTTTAGACTTTATTCTGCTTCTTTCTTCGCCTGTGTTTTATCAATCATGGGTACAACTAACACCTTATCTACTCGATTACCATCCATATCCATCACCTCAACCCGCATCCCTTCCCATTCAAAATGATCGGCGGCGGAGGGGATGCGGCCTAAATGGGTGATGACAAAGCCGCCCAAGGTTTGGTAGCTACCGCGTTCGTCAGATTCCCACTCTTCCATCTCGAAAAGTTCAAAAAATTGGTCTACGGGTAACATTCCATCCAGTAACCAGGAACCATCTTCTCTCTGTACGGCTTGGGGTTCGTCTTCTCCCGGCCCTGCGGGAACATCACCGACGATTTCGCTCATAATGTCGTTGAGGGTGACTAATCCTTGAATCACGCCGTATTCATCCACCACAATTGCCATGTGGGTAATTGTTTGCTTGAATAACTCCAAAACTTTCAAGCCACGGGTGCTTTCTGGGACAAACACAGGTTGGCGCAATCCTACTGTTAAATCGAGAGATTCATTACGAAAACTGCGGGCGAGTAAGTCGGTTACAGGAATGATCCCCAGAACATTATCAAGCCCTCCCTGACAAACTGGATACCGCGAATAACCATTTTCAGTCATTTTTTGGCGGTTTTCTTCGGCTGTATCTTCTAAGTCTAGCCAGATGATATCAGGGCGGGGGGTCATAAAAGAACTAACAGGGCGATCGCCTAGGCGAAAAACTCGCTCTACCATATCCTGTTCTGCTTCTTCAAAAGTTCCTGCTTCTGTACCTTGCTCAATCAGGATTTTAATTTCTTCTTCAGTGACTTGCGGCTCATCAGAAGGGGTAATCCCTAAAATCCGCAATACTAATTCTGTAGAAGCACTCAAAAGATGCACTGCTGGCGAAGCCAAAGCCGCTAAAGCCCGCATTGGTATAGCAACAAACGCGGCAATTCTTTCTGGGTTGTTTAATGCCAACCGCTTCGGCACTAATTCCCCGATAATTAGCGATAAATACGTAATAATTAGAACGACTATCCCAAAGGAGACAGGTTCGCTATAAGGAGCTAAAACAGGGATAAGTTTGACATATACTGCCAGCCGATTAGCAATTGTAGCTCCCCCAAAAGCACCAGTCAGGATACCGATAAGAGAAATTCCGACTTGAACAGTAGATAAAAAATTATTGGGAGACTCGGCTAGTTTTAATGCTGCCCTGGCTTTGGCATCTCCTTGATTGGCAAGCTGTTGAAGCCTGACCTTCCGCGCTGAGACAATAGCCATCTCAGACATTGAGAAGATGCCGTTGGCAATAATTAGTACCAAAATGATTAAAATTTCAGAAGTGATGGAGGACATGTTTGGATTTGCCGCTATGGGGAGCAGAGGAGGTAGGGTAGCAAGGGAGCAGGGGAGCAGGGGAGCAGGGGAGCAGGGGAGCAGGAGAAGAAAGAATATAATTTTCCGACTTCATACTTCACACTTCATACTTCATTTGACTAAGCACAAAGTAGTAGTTTAACTTCTTAAATTTATATATTTATATTTCAATCATCATTCTTCCACAGAAGTAATAAGACAGGTGTTAACACTTTTAAAATGGTGAACATAAACTACCTATAAATTTTCTTATCACCGAAGATTTCCACCTCTAGTAGAACTTATGGCATTTTCTTCTATTGTGCGTGCCTTGGCGCGATCGCCTCTCACCACAGAACTGCTTTCTAAGCTCAATCGGCAAAAAGATTTACGCTTAAATGGGATTCCCCGTCTACCCAAGGGTCTGGTAGCCTCGGCATTAGCACAAAATTCAGGCAGGAATTTATTTGTAGTCTGTGCCACGCTGGAGGAAGCCGGACGCGCCTACGCTCAATTAGAGGCGATGGGATGGCAAACAGTCCATTTTTACCCTACTTCGGAAGCATCCCCTTACGAACCCTTTGATCCGGAAACGGAAATGACTTGGGGACAAATGCAGGTTTTGGCGGATTTGGTGAAGAGTCAAGAGTCTGTCAATGGTCAAAATAAGACTATAGCGGTGGTTGCTACTACCAATGCGTTACAGCCGCATTTGCCGCCTCCAGAGGCTTTTTCACCTCTTAGCCTTACCCTGGAAAAGGGGATGGAATTTGACTTAAATGCTTTCAGTACAAAAATTACTACTTTGGGTTACGAACGAGTACCCTTGGTAGAAACAGAAGGACAATGGAGTCGACGCGGTGATATTGTCGATATTTTTCCAGTATCTTCAGAATTGCCAGTGCGCTTGGAATGGTTTGGCGACGAAATCGAACAAATCAGAGAATTTGACCCCACAACTCAGCGTTCTGCCCTTGATAAAATAGGCCAAATTGTGCTTACTCCCACCAGCTTTACTCCGATTATTTTAGATGCACTGAAGGATAGTGCGGAGTTCCGAGTGCTGAGTGCTGAGTTGAAGAATGAATCGGAACTTGAAACCGAAGAATCAGGAGTTTTAGAGGGTAGCCGTAGGTTTTTAGGATTGGCGTTTACAAAACCTGCGTCGGTACTTGATTATTTACCTGAAAATACTTTAATTGCTATTGATGAACCAGAACAGTGTCACGCCCATAGCGATCGCTGGGTGGAAAATGCAGAGGAACAATGGTCGCTAGGGACTGGGGAATTAAATTTAGGTTCTTTACAATTGCCTAAAATTCATCGGTCTTTTGATGATTGCTTGGCAGAACTTACCCAATTTCAAACTGTTTATTTATCGGAAATCGCAGAAGAAAACAATGGGGTCAATTTAGCGAGTCGGTCTGTACCAGTTACACCGCACCAGTTTGGTAAATTAGCTGAGACACTACGCCAAGAACGCGATCGCAATTTCTCAATCTGGCTAATTTCTGCCCAACCTTCCCGTTCTGTCTCTTTACTCCAAGAACACGACTGTCCGGCGCAGTTTATCCCCAACCCGCGCGACTACCAAGCGATTGAAAAGCTACAAATCAACCATACCCCAGTCGCCCTAAAATATTCAGGTTTGGCGGAACTGGAAGGATTTATTCTCCCGACTTACCGCCTAGTAATTATCACCGATCGCGAATTTTATGGTCAGCACTCCCTCGCAACACCTGGATATATTCGCAAACGTCGTAAGGCGGCTTCTAAGCAAGTTGACCCGAATAAACTGCGTCCGGGAGATTATGTAGTACATCGAAGCCACGGGATTGGTAAATTCGTCAAATTGGAAAGTTTGACAATTAACGATGAAACCCGTGATTACATCGTCGTGCAGTACGCCGATGGTCTTTTGCGGGTGGCGGCTGACCAAGTTGGTTCTTTATCGAGGTTTCGCGCCACAGGCGATAAAGCCCCAGAACTGCACAAAATGACCGGGAAGGCTTGGGAAAACACCAAGAACCGTGTTCGCAAAGCTATTAAGAAATTAGCGGTAGACTTGCTGAAATTGTATGCAGCGCGATCGCAACAACAAGGTTACTCCTATCCCCTTACAGCCAATCTCCGGGAGATGGTACCAGGCGCGAGATTTGCGATCGCTCACGGGCAAATGGACGAAAGCGAGTTAGAATCAACCATGCTCACCTTTAGTAATGGTGACGCAGACATATTAGTATGTACGACAATTATTGAATCTGGGTTAGATATTCCCCGCGTCAACACCATCTTAATTGAAGACGCACACCGTTTTGGATTATCGCAACTATACCAATTACGCGGTCGTGTTGGTCGTGCAGGTATTCAAGCTCATGCTTGGTTATTTTATCCCAAACAACGCACATTATCTGATGCCGCACGGCAAAGGTTACGGGCAATCCAAGAATTTACGCAACTCGGTTCCGGCTATCAACTAGCGATGCGCGACATGGAAATCCGCGGCGTGGGTAACTTGCTAGGTGCAGAACAATCCGGTCAAATGGATGCGATCGGTTTTGATTTGTACATGGAAATGTTAGAAGAAGCGATTCGAGAAATTCGCGGTCAAGAAATACCCCAAGTTGACGATACACAAATTGACCTCAACCTCACTGCATTTGTCCCTGCTGATTACATTCCCGATATCGATCAAAAAATGAGTGCGTATCGTGCAGTAGCGGCGGCGAAATCCAAAGAAGAACTAGCGCAGATTGCAGCCGAATGGAGCGATCGCTATGGTACTTTACCTGTCCCCGCCAATCAACTGTTACGGGTTATGGAACTCAAACAATTAGCGAAAAAATTAGGATTTAGCCGCATAAAACCAGAAAACAAACAACACGTAATTTTAGAAACACCAATGGAAGAACCTGCTTGGAATTTACTCGCAGCCAACTTACCGGAACATCTCAAAACACGCTTTGTTTACTCTCCTGGTAAAGTCACAGTCCGCGGTTTAGCGGTGATGAAAGCCGACCAACAATTGCAAAGTTTGATTGATGCAATGGGGAGAATGCAAGGTGCGATCGCCGAAGCGGTTGTTGTTTAAATAGTAAATTAGGATGAATCATCAATTGGAGCTATATGTCAAACTTACTGAGCAGAATTACAATTAATCCCAAACAATGCGGCGGTCGCCCATGTATTCGAGGTATGAGAATTCGGGTGTCAGATGTATTAGACTTGTTTGCTGCTGGACTCAGTGCTGAACAAATCTTAGAAGAAATGCCTGATCTAGACGCAGATGACCTCAAAGCAGCACTAATATATGCTTCGCGGAAGCTGAATCATCCAGTGTTAGTAGCATGACAATCTGGATAGATGCACATTTATCGCCTGCTATTGCGACTTGGATCAGCAACACTTTTGGTATAACAGCTTTAGCTTTACGCGATGTTGGTCTGAGAGATGCTGAAGACCTTGAGATTTTTGAGGCAGCAAAAACTCAAGAAGTTATCTTTGTAACTAAGGATAGCGACTTTGTTGACTTGGTTGAGCGTCTGGGAACACCACCGCAAATTATCTGGTTGACGTGCGGAAATACATCAAATTCTCGGTTACAAGAGATTTTAATTGCTACTTTGCCAAAAGCATTAGAGCTTTTGCGAGCAGGTGAAAAGTTAGTAGAAATCAGTGGAGAATAGGGAAGATAGTCGCCAATGGTACAGATAGCATCCAAAAATTTGACATTAGAGGAGTTTCTTAAGCTACCAGAAACTAAACCTGCCAGTGAGTATATTGATGGTCAAATTATTCAGAAATCGATGCCACAGGGTGAACACAGTACAATTCAAGGTGAACTGATTATTACTATCAATGGAGTCACTAAGCCGCAGAAAATAGCGCGAGCTTTTCCAGAGTTGCGCTGCATTTTTGCTGGACGTGCGATCGTTCCAGATGTAGCTGTGTTTCTGTCGGAGAGAATTCCTAGAAATGAGAACGGGGGTGTGGCAAATGTTTTTGCAATAGCACCCGATTGGATTATTGAAATCCTTTCTCCTGACCAAAGTCAAAGTAAGGTCATCGCTAAAATCTTACATTCTTTGAAGCATGGAACTCAAATGGGTTGGCTTATTGACCCAAGTGAAAGAGTCGTATTTGTTTATTTCTCAAACCAGCCACCAGAGTTATTTGATCAGGCAGATCAGTTAATTCCTGTTCCATCTTTTGCAAATGAGTTACAGCTTACAGTAGGTGATTTATTCGGTTGGCTATTAGAGTAGAAAGTGAACATGAATATTAATCTTGATTTACCACCAGACCTAGAAAAAGAGCTTTGTAATGAAGCTTCTCAACTTAATTTGACTCTTTCTGAATATATTCTTCGTGTTCTTACTGTCCGGCAAGTTTTAGTAAATCCACCAAAGACAGGCGCGGAACTTGTTGCTTATTGGCAGAATGAAGGTGTGATCAATTCAAGACCTGATATTACAGATAGTCAAGCCTACGCTCGTAAGTTGCGTCATGATGCTGAAACCCGTGAACGAACTTAGGTTAAGTTGATGTATTTGCTAGATACGGACATTTTAATTGATATTCAAAGGGGTCATCCTTTTGCAATAACTTGGTTTGTCAGCCTACCAGAATTACCCAGTGTACCTGGGTTTGTGGTTATGGAATTAATCCAAGATGCTCAAAACAAGCAAAAGCTGCGTAATAGTTTAAGACTAGTTGCACCTCTACCTATAGTCTGGCCGACTGAAGCCGATTTAAACTGCGCCTTGTCAGACTTCGCTACATACCATTTGTCTGACAGTCTAGGCTTGTTAGATGCTTTAATCGGCGCTTGTGCTGTTGGCAGGGGTGCAACACTGTGTACGTTCAATATCAAACACTACCGTGTTATTCCTGGTTTAGACATAGCACAACCCTACACACGTTGACAGTTAACTAACACCCTATTGTCAGAACAGTATAAAGAAGTTAAGTGATGTAAATAAGTGCTGTAATTGCAGCACATTTGCACCACTATGATTAAACTAGAGATAACAGCACGATTTATGTGAAAACAATGGAAGATTCTCTTTCCGCAAAAATCACTCCACTTTCAGATGGAAGTGTACATTTGCAAGTTCTGGAAGGTTCACAGAGATTGTCAGTTACACTACCGCAATCTTCATATAACCAGCTTGTTCAATTTGCTGAGGCACGAGGTATATCAATTGCTGAAGCTGCTAGACGTGCCATTAGACGAGATAATTTCATCCAATCTCTTTTGCAAGAGAAGGGGGGAAGGTTAATGATAGAAACTCCTGATGGCAGGATTTCTTACATCTATTTTGACGAGTAAGAACACATCAAGTAGAAAAGGAAAATATTGTATGACCCATCAACTGCCTCCCAATCAAAAAGACAATAATCCTAAAATTAATGTTGAGTCAAATTATCCTGCTGGTCACATAGGGGAGTCTTTCAATAAAATTGAACATATCATAAACAAGATAAATCAGCTTAGTAGTGAAGAGCTTACCATCTTGAGTAAAGAGTTATCGTCAAATCATAATTTTGAACTATCTAGTGAACAAAAATTCATTGAATTGCACGGTAGACAACTTATTTATCACAATAGTCTGGCTTTTTATGTTCTCATTGGCTTAGGTGTAGCATTCGCAGTTCCCAATTTGATTGCCATCTGTCTTTTTTTAGTTACCGGAAATATCTATGCTGCAACTATCACTACGGTTAGTGGAGGTGTTTCGGCAGTTTTTTGCATTCGGTTGATTGAAAGACAATCACATAGGAAAGATCAAAATATTCGTGATTTTGTGGAGAACCTAATATTACCAAACTCAACTCTAAAAAAGAGAAGAAACAAATCGCTTTAGTTACTATAAACTTGTAGCAAGGCATGATGAACTATTGAAATTAGAAGCCGACAAAGAACGCAATCACTTAGAAGTAAATTGATAGTAATATTTTGGCACGATAAATACTTATGACTGAGTTACTAGAATACGCAATATCTCGATTGAAAACCTTACCTGCTGATGAACAAGATGCGATCGCAGCTATGATTTTAGAAGAACTAGAAGATGAACGCCGTTGGGATGAAGCTTTTGCACGTTCCCCAGATTTACTTGCCAAACTAGCATCTGAGGCAATGGCTGAATATCGTACAGGCAAAACTCAAGAATTAGATCCAGATAAATTGTGAAATCACGTATAACTACTCAGTTTCGGCAAGCATTTGGTGATCTACCTGAGCAAATTCAAGAGCAAACCCGTGAAGCATACCGCCTCTTCAAGCAAAATCCCAACCATCCAAGTTTGCGTTTCAAAAAAGTACATCCAGAACTACCAATTTATTCAGCCCGGATTAGCAAAAGTTATCGAGCAGTTGGACAGCTAGAGGAAGATACGATGATTTGGTTT
The DNA here is from genome assembly GCF_002897135.1 of Nostoc cycadae WK-1. Classification (NCBI taxonomy): domain Bacteria; kingdom Bacillati; phylum Cyanobacteriota; class Cyanophyceae; order Nostocales; family Nostocaceae; genus Nostoc; species Nostoc cycadae. The sequence continues at coordinate 135,075 of NZ_DF978425.1, forward strand.
TGGCTGGGTTCACACGCAGAGTATGACAAACTGCTGTCTCAGTTTTAGCAATGTAGCGCGATCGCCTGCCCCATAGTTACCTTTTACACCAATAAACCTAATAATCAAATCTATGCCAACTTTTGTTGGAGTGTTTTTGTATGTTTTTGCAAGAGCTTAAGGAACCAGTTTGTAAACTTCCTATGAGCGATCGCAAAAAAGTAGCAATACTCATATTTAGCTTTTGAAAGAAAAATATGCAAGGGTTTTCAACATTGCCCATCAACAAACCAGCGACTAAATAGTAAAGGGGTTTGTTTTGCTTAGGTTTCTTCGTATATTCAGCCTTAGATAAGTAAAGCTGACAATATTTATAATTTATCCTGATAGTAATAATTAACCCAAATTTTGTAAAGCAGTGTAAAGTATTGTTACAGGCAAAAAAACAGTTGTCTGATTCATAAATTAATAACCGCAATCATAAAGACATGACAGCAACCTTA
>NZ_DF978425.1:138820-239026 GCF_002897135.1 Nostoc cycadae WK-1
GAGGAGAGCGCCTTTTTAGTTTGGGTTTGAGTTACAGCTTTTTTATTCCGTGTGATCCCGTTTATGGATATTTGCAGAGTTTATGCGATCGCAATCTTCTATTTAGTAAAAGGATGAGCCAAATACATTAGACCTCTTGCAAAAGTTCTCAGGAAGATTGGGTTTGGGATAGATAAAGCTCATAATTAGGGAGCCGGAACTGCTACTCGATTACCAGGAACAATCTGTGGCTGATATGAAAATACCTCGCGGCTACGAGGATTGACACTTACCTTCAGCCACTGTACATCGTTGGTGCCGTTTCCTTGATTGTCGCCAAATGTCTCAACACGCGTGAAGTTTTCCAGCCGTCTGCCTTGAACATCTAGAAATGGCCTATCAATCCGAAAATAGTGTGAATCGCCGTGTACATAAGCAACCGGTTTGCGAAAAGCAATCACCTCATCGCGCAATGCTAATAAAAATTCCTGGAAGCCATCAGGCTGTCCATCCGTTTGTATAAGAGTTCTGGGGTCACGCAAAGGCGCTCTAGTTGAGTCACTTTGATCCCAACCAGGGTCAGCTTGAGAAATCAACATAATTGCGGCTGAGTTGCGTTCCTTAGCTACTCGGAAGGTCTCTTTTAGCCAAGCAATATTAGCTGCATTTCTTGCTGCATACTCCCCTGGAGAGGGTGCAGTGTCGCAGAGGTTATTGCACGAACCTTGGATGTTGAGTGTCGCATAAGTAACCCTACCGACCGTCCAACGACGGTTCTCAACACAAGGCACTGAACCATTAACACCAAGGCATAGTGGTGCTGTCTGCACCTCTTGGAATAACCGACGCTGCCCTAGGGAAAAATTCGTACTAAAGAATAACTGACGCTCGTAATCGAGGCGTTCGAGTGAGTTGTATCCACCATTGGAAGGGCGATCGCAGTCTGTCCAATCGTTGTCACCCGGAGTAAAGGCTGCCGGTGCTTCTAGAGAGTTGAAGTAGCCGAGCGCCTTGATATACAGTGTGTTGTCGCAAAGACTATTAGAACCAGCCTTGAGATCACCATCATGAACGGTGAAAGCCAGTTTCTCGGAATTCATATCTTCGATTAGTCTTGTTACCCCAACTTCTTGGGCAGCTGAGTAAGGTAGATCGCCCCAAAGTCCAATTTCGTATGATGAGTTTGCGTTCTCCCGTTCATTCTCTCCAGCCACTACTAAATTGGCGGTGGCAGATGCCAGGAATGGTAAAGTTAAGGCCAGTAAGCACATTTGACGTAGTAAATGTTTACTACTGAAGCCGTGAAAGATTGAGTAGCCAAGCTTTGTCATTATCATCTCCTCAATTATTTAGGCATCCGTGAGTGTATTTTTGGACAATTGCTGCCCACACCATTCCCATCAGCAATTTAGACTATCGGATGTCGATCGCAGATGGGTTATGAATAGGTTATGAATCCTAATTAGTATTGAAGAGAAAGATCCTAAGAAAAGCGGAATAATTAACTGTCAGTCTTGTAAAAATGAAGTAATTGTTACTTTGTTGGGGCGAATTTTCTATTCTGATGACGAAGTGAAATGCCTAATTTGATCAATAAGGCTATTGGCTACATCGATTTCTGCAATTTTGCGAATGAAGGAGCCTAAAAGATAAGTATGATCACAACTCAAGATGGCACGCAGATATATTACAAAGATTGGTGTGCAGGACAACCTGTCGTTTTCAGTCACGGTTGACTGAGACGCTCCAATTCCATATCATCCCAAGAGATAGGGTCTTCTACAGGCTCCAGGTGAGTGATAATGCTACTTCCTGGCAGTGCTTGAATAATTTTCAACTCAATTTCTTCACATAAATCATGTCCTTGGCGCACACTCCAAGCGCCTGGGACTAAAACGTGAAAGGAAATAAAGCGACGGGTTCCTGCTAACCGAGAGCGCATGGCATGGAACTGGATATTTTGATGTTCGTATTCACTAAATATCTGCCGGATAATATCTAGTTCTTCTTTTGGTAAAGCCGTGTCTAGTAGTCCAGAAAAGGTTTCCCGCAGTAAATTAAATCCTGCCCAAATAATATTAACTGCTACCAAGAGGGCAATGATGGGGTCAAGTATCAACCAACCAGTTACCTGCACGAGAAAAATTCCGAGTATCACACCACCGGAAGTCCAGACATCAGTTAATAGGTGATGAGCATCTGCTCGCAAGGTAATGGAACGTAAGCGTTTTCCGGCTTTGAGTAAGACAACAGCTACTGCACCATTAACTGCTGTGGCTAATAATGATAGCACCAGCCCTAATCCCAGTTGAGTTAGTGGTTCTGGATGCAGCAAGCGTCCCCAAGCTTCGACTGCAATGCTAATAGCTGCCACGATAATTAATGCACCTTCGGCTCCACTAGAAAAATACTCGGCTTTAGAATGGCCAAAGGTGTGTTCGGCATCGGCTGGTTTAGCTGCATAAGTTAATGCCCATAGCGCTACCAGTGCAGCCACTAGATTTACACATGATTCAATAGCATCAGACAGTAGCCCGACTGAACCTGTTAGTAGGTAAGCCCCAAACTTTAAACCAATAGTCACTACTGCGGCTGCAATTGATAAGAAGGCGTAAGAACGGGCTGTTTGGCTACTCATTCAAACTACTCAACTGTAATTTTTACGTAACTGTAACAAATTTAGCTGTTAGTTTTATCTATCTTCAGATTTTTAGGTTTTTTTAAACACAGGCTGGTAAAAAAAGGCAAAAGTCAAAAGAAAGACCAGGAGATTGTAGGAAAAGCATTGTTGCAAATTATTTTCCAGCCCAAAAGGTGAGATACTGTTGAAAAAATAATTTCACAGGATAGATGTAATATATGCGGCTTTTTGGTATGCCAGTAGAAAAAGGCAGATGGTTGCTGATACCTCTGGGTGCAACAGTTTTACTCTGCCTTGGCACTGTTTATTCATGGAGTATTTTTAGAAAACCTCTAGAGAAATTACTGAATATTAATGCAACAGAAAGTTTGTTGCCATTTACGGTTTTGCTAATTATGTTTGCCGTATTGATGCCAATTACTGGCTTTTACATCAATCGCTTCGGTTCTAGGATGATTACCGCAGTTGGTGGTGTAATTATGGGACTTGGTTATATTTTGTCTAGTTTGGATGGCAATTTACAACTGCTGACTTTTACCTATGGTGCGATCGCAGGTGCGGGTGTAGGTATAGTGTATGGTGTACCGTTAGCCGTGATAGCTAAGTGGTTTCCTGATAAAAAAGGTCTTGCAGTTGGTTTAACTGTGATTGGTTTTGGGTTGTCGCCGTTAATTACCGCACCTTTGGCGAAATCACTGATTGATAGCTATGGAGTGCGGCAAACTTTTGTGATTTTAGGTATAACGTTTACACTGATTATTTTAGCGATCGCCACTGTCCTAAAAACACCCCCTCCAGATTGGAAACCAGCTGGTTGGAATCCCAATGTTGCAGTTTCGGGAAGTACATCACTCACCAATTCCGAGACAATATTGCAAACACCAGCATTTTACGGTTTGTGGCTATGCTATACCATCGGTACATTCTCAGGATTGGCAGCAATTGGTATTTCTAGCCCGTTAGCCCAAGAAATAATTAAACTAGATGCAACCACAGCCGCAAGTACAGTTTCTTTATTTGCAGTATTTAATGCTTTAGGTAGGTTGTTTTTTGGGTGGTTTACTGACCGTTTCAGCCCCAAGTTAGCTGCAATTGTTTCTTTTACTTTAGTATTAATTGCATCGCTGATGATGCTAAAGGCTGGACAAGGAACTGTAGCTACTTATTTAGTAGCATTTGCCCTATTTTATTTTTCTTTTGGTGGCTGGTTAGCGATCGCTCCTACTACCACCTTGATTTTGTTCTCCGCCGCCGACTATGCCAAAAATTATGGTCTAGTTTTCACAGCTTATGGTGCAGGTGCTTTAGGTGGAACTTTGTTAGCTGGCAGAATTAGAGATATTTTTGGCAGTTATACAATTTTCTTTTACCCAACTACAGCACTAGCAATTTTAGGGATTGTGTTGTCTGTGTTTATGCTCAAACGTAGTTTTTCTAGTTCTGCTATTAGCCAAGCTAATTAAGCGTTGGCAGTTGTTCATGATTTTATTTGCATATTTTTAATTTATCCCAATTCTTGATGAAGCCTCATAGGAAAAACCCCACTTTGTTAAGGAGAAGTTGGGAGGGGTCAAAATAATGTGCAGCTTCCAGGAGGATTGATATTAGCAGAAAGAAGCTACTTTCTTAAGTAGCTTCTTTTTTTAGCATTCTAGTTATGAGTGCAGCAGAATAAACTATCTAGAATACTCAACTTAAGATTTTCATAGCCTGCCGTTAACGTACCGTCAATAAATTTGATCTGCAATCATCCTATGCAAATGACGGTCGAAGACTAACGGAGGACAAGTGAGCAAGTATTTAAAATTTTATGGCATAAATCAAACATGGCAGTGGTTACGCCAAACTTTCAGACATAAGTTATTTTTGCGCTTATCTGCTGTGGTGCTGGTGACTTTTTTCGTCAGCTTAACTGTGCATTATTCTATGGCGACTCAACCAGTAGCCACTACATCCAGCCCCAAAGTAATTTTAATTTCCCTCGATGGTGCCACACCAGATTTTGTTGAGCAGTATTTAAAAGATGGTGTATTAAATCGCCGCCAAGGATTAGGATTACTTAAAAGACAAGGTGTGTATGCTGAAAGAAATATTACTTGCAGCGCCTCTTTAACTGCGGCTTGTCACGTAGCTATTGGTACAGGTTCCACTGCTGCCCGCAATGATATTAACTCTAATACATTCCATTTAGTTGCCAGTCCCTTTACCTCTAACATTAGTGGTTTTGGCGCACCAATTGGCGGTTATTCCACAATCGGCCCTAGTGCCAGTGTACAACCAACGGCGGAACCGATTTGGGTTGGGCTTCAGCGCAATGGCAAGCAAGTTGTGGCGGCTACCTTTCCCGGTGCAGATGGTGTTGATGTCCGAGTTCCCGGTTTGACTAATAGCCCCATTATTCAACCAGCCAGCACTAGAACTGTATCTTACACCGTTCCTTTTGGGGCGTTTGCGGGGGTAGGTGCAAGAGGTTTTAATTTAACTACTGCGGACTTTAGTTCTGCTTCTAGTCAAATAGTTACTCAACTGAATAATGCAGGCAGAATTTCTTACAGCCCTATTTTACAAGCAAGTTTAAATGATCAGTTTACTGTTGGTGGTGTCAATTATGATATTCAAGTAGCGGCACTAGATACAACTAGCGATCGCCGCACCAATTATGACACATTAGTATTTTTTGATGCTCAAATTGGCATTCCCACAGGGACTTTTAGTTTACCTGCAACTGGCCCGGCTTATGTGAAGGTGAGCGATCGCAAATCTAGTTTATTTTATCTTGAAGGCAGTTCTAATCAAGCAGGTACAGCATTTTACGTCAGCAATCTTGCACCAGATTTGAGTACCGTTCGCATTGCACGTTATTCTGCAAATGCGATTCCCCGCAATCCCGCAGTGCAAACTAGTGTCGATGATATCCTGACTCATGTTGGTTTTTGGTCTCCCCAAGCTGATTTCCGCATTCCAGAACGCCTCAGCCCAGGATTTACCACTTTCCCCGACAGCGAACTAGAAGCTATTTACCAAGACCAAGTACAACTGTTTGTTGATTATCAAACTCGACTAGCATTGAGAGCCATTAACCAAAATCCTAATGCAGATTTAGTCATGGTTTATATTGAACAACCAGATGGCTCAGAACACCAATTTTTATTAACTGATTCTCGTCAGCCTAGTGATCCGACAAATCCATTATCCATTGGCGCTAGACAAGATAAAGCCAAAGTAGCGCGATATAGAACTTACGTACAAGCCGGTTATCAAGCTGCTAATAATGCCGTTCAGCGCATCATCAACGCAGTGGGGACAAATCGCCAAGGCACACCTAACAGTAACATCTTAGTTGTTTCCGATCATGGCTTTGCCCCCTTTCACACAGCCGTTAACTTAAATAACTACCTGAGAAATAGAGGCTTTGATTTAACTAAAGTCCGCGCTGTCACATCAGGGCCAGCCGCCAACATTTATATTAATCTGCAAGGACGTGAACCCAACGGTGTTGTCAGTCGCGCGGAATACATTACTTTACAACAGCAACTGATCACAGCGTTGCGAGAATTGGTAGATACCAATCCTAATTACTTGCGGGGAAGACAACAAGCAGTCTTTGACTTAATTTACCCTCGTCCATTACCCAGCGATGTCAATGATCCAAAATTTGGCTTAGGTACAAGCGAATTTGTCGGTCAAGATACTGGTGATGTGTTTGCAATCATGCGCGAGGGATACAACTTTGACGGTGTACAAAGCCCCATCATCACCCGTTTGGGAGACACTGATAACGCTGTATTTTCTGTACCAAATTTCTACGGGGCGCATGGTTATGATCCCACAATCCCAAGTCTCAGCGCCATCTTTTATGCTGCTGGCCCTGACATTCAGCGTCGTGGTAATATTGGCAGAATTCGCAATATTGATATTGCGCCAACCATCAACAGTTTACTAAACGTTCCCTCTGCTCCCACAGTTCAGGGACGAGCTTTAAATATTAAGGGAAGAGGTGATAGGTAACAGGTTATCAAAAAGTTTGTTGGGTGGAGCGATGGCGAAACCCAACAAACAAGACTAATGTGAAGCGGCGCATTCACAATGTGACTTGCTACATTCGCAATACAAAGCGACGCATTCACAATGTGACTTGCTACATTTGCAATGTGAAACGACGCATTAACAGTGTGACTTGCTACATTCACAATGTGAGGCGACACATTAACAATGTGACTTGTGACATTTACAACATTTTTACCAATCGTTCACCAGAAGATGCTTATTATTAAGTATTTATTAAATATCAAGATGACATTGGGTAATTAATTCTATTTAACTATTTATTCAGTCATTTGCTGAATGTAGCATCACTCATGCTCAAAGCTGGGGGTACTGAAGCAGAAGCGATCGCAGCTTTACTACACAATAGTATAGAAGACTAAGGCGGAAAATTCACTCGTGAATAAATTTTGTATAATTTCGGGATGATTTATTGAATACAGAGGGAGTCAGAATAATTTGAAGTTCTAACTCCTTCTTGTTAATTAACCGTTAATAACTTCTCCACCATTGACATGAATGACTTGACCAGAAATGTAAGAAGCATCATCAGAAGCTAAAAATACATAACTAGGTGCTACTTCTTCTGGTTGTCCTGGTCTTTCCATTGGTACTTGTTTACCAAAAGTTTCGACTTTTTCTTCAGGAAAAGTTGAGGGAATTAATGGTGTCCAAATGGGGCCAGGTGCGACAGCATTGACTCGAATTTTCTTTTCTACTAAATTTTGTGATAGCGAACGAGTAAAAGCCACGATCGCACCTTTGGTAGCAGAGTAATCTAATAGTTGAGGACTACCTTTATAAGCAGTTACTGAGGTAGTGTTGATGATAGCGCTACCTGCTTTTAAATGTTTTAATGCTGCTTTTGTTAGGTAAAACATTGAAAAAATATTTGTGCGAAAAGTCCTCTCTAACTGTTCTTTGGTAATATCTTCAATGCTTTTTTGTGGGTGTTGTTCAGCGGCGTTATTTACCAAAATATCTAGTTTACCAAATTCACCTAGTGTTTGTTTTACAGCATTTTGACAAACAGTTTCGTCCGTAATGTCACCTGCTATAGTTAACGCGCGTCTACCTTGTTGTTCTACTAAATTTTTTGTTTCTGTTGCATCTCCATGTTCATTCAGGTAAACAATTGCGACATCTGCGCCTTCTTTAGCAAATGCAATCGCTACAGCACGACCAATACCACTATCTCCACCTGTAATTAATGCAACTTTATTTTTTAATTTACCACTACCGCGATACTGTTCATCTTTAGCTTTCGGTCTTGGCTGCATTTGCGATTCAGTACCTGGTGGTTTTTGCTGCTGTGGCGGTTGTAATTTTTCTTGTTGTGTTGATGCTACCATCGGATTTCTCCTGATAATCTATTGTTGTGTTTTTTGGTGAAAAAATGCCTATAAATAAACCTTGGATCGAAGAATCAAGCCAAGGTTTACTGATAGATTTTGCTTTTACTTACATATCGTAAGCTGGTGCATTTTTACCCCGGATATTAGCCAAATATAATCAACTGAGATTAATTCTCCTCACACCCAAAACACGCTCTTAATCTGACCACAAAAAACAAAGTACACAACTTTACTTATAGATAAAGAATTTAAGTCTCTTCATCTGTTTTTAAGTTAGCTATTAATTTTTGAGGATTAATCACTCTGAAGATGGAATAAGATTATCTGGATACTCAATCTGGAGGGGGACATCAATTAACCAAAATTATTTTTATCTTCTGTCTATAGTTAAAGGATAAAGTTGAGTTGATATTCATATTGAAAAACGAACCGTAGAGACGCAGAGAACGCAGAGGAACTTGAGAACGTTTGTTCAGAGTAATTTAAAATTACTATGTATTCCCAATTACAGCGCTTTTCAGATTAATGACTACTCAAACGTTGGGTTTAGAGCCAAATTTATATGAATATTTGCTTTCTGTGTCTGTGCGCGAACCAGAAATATTAACGCAATTACGCCAAGAAACCGCCCAACATCCAATGGGAAGAATGCAAATTGCACCAGAACAAGGGCAGTTGATGTCTTTGCTAGTACAGTTAATAGGAGCGCAGAAAACTTTAGAAATTGGGGTATTTACGGGCTATAGTACTTTAGTTGTGGCGTTAGCACTGCCAAAAACAGGCAAAGTTGTAGCTTGTGATATTAGTGAAGAGTTTACCGCGATCGCTCGTCGTTATTGGCAACAAGCCGGAGTCGCCGAGAAAATAGACCTACACATCGCCCCAGCACTGGAAACTTTAGATCGATTGTTAGCCAGTGGTGAAGCCGAAACCTTTGATTTTGCGTTCATCGATGCCGACAAAAGCAATTATGATAATTATTATGAGCGATCGCTACAACTAGTCCGTCCAAGTGGATTAATTGCAATTGATAATGTTTTATGGTCAGGTAGAGTTGCAGATAGCCAAGTTCAAGACAATCGCACCAAAAAAATCCGCGCTTTCAATCAAAAACTCCACCAAGATTCCCGCATTACCCTTAGTTTAATTCCCATCGCCGACGGCTTAACCTTGGCACTTAAGAACTAACTCTCAAAAAGACCTTTGCGCCTCTGCGCGGCAGTCGCTTCAAGTCGGCAAAGCCGACGACAGTTGCTACAACGGAGGGAACCTCCGCAATGCACTGTCTCCCCAACGCGCTGCCTTGCCTCTGCTGGAGATAAATAAACAATGTCAGAAATCTTTGCCACTACTGGAACCATCGCGGCGATCGCTACTGCTGTTGTCCCCCAACAAGGTAGCGTCAGTATTGTGCGCGTGTCTGGTTCTCAAGCAATGGCGATCGCCCAAATGTTATTTCACGCCCCCGGAAAGCAAGCTTGGGAAAGCCATCGCATTCTCTACGGTTACATTCGCCATCCCCAGACGCAACAACTAATAGATGAAGCCTTACTGTTAGTGATGCAAGCACCGCGTTCTTACACCCGCGAAGATGTGGTGGAATTTCATTGTCATGGTGGAATTATTGCTGTCCAACAAGTTTTGCAATTATGTCTGGAAAATGGCGCAAGATTAGCACAGCCGGGAGAATTTACCTTACGAGCGTTTTTGAATGGCAGACTAGATTTAACCCAAGCTGAAAGTATTGCTGATTTAGTCGGGGCGAAATCTCCCCAAGCCGCCCAAACTGCTTTAGCTGGTTTACAAGGAAAATTAGCTTATCCCATCCGCCAGTTACGCGCTAACTGTTTAGATATTTTGGCAGAAATTGAAGCCAGAATCGATTTTGAGGAAGATTTACCCCCGCTGGATGATAAGAGCATTATCTCAGAAATTGACAAGATTACCGCCGAAATTACTCAGTTATTAGCCACAAGAGATAAAGGTGAACTGTTGCGTACAGGGTTAAAAGTGGCAATTGTAGGTCGTCCGAATGTGGGTAAATCGAGCTTGTTGAATGCTTGGAGCCGGAGCGATCGCGCCATTGTGACAGATTTACCCGGTACAACCCGCGATGTGGTGGAATCGCAATTAGTGGTGGGTGGAATTCCGATACAAGTGCTAGACACCGCAGGCATTCGAGAAACCGCAGACCAAGTAGAAAAAATCGGCGTAGAGCGATCGCGTCGTGCTGCTAATGCTGCCGATTTAGTTTTGTTTACCATCGATGCTGGCGCAGGTTGGACTGAAGGCGACCAAGAAATTTACGCCCAAGTACAACATCGTCCCTTAATTTTAGTCATTAATAAAGTTGATTTAGTTGATGAAACTACAAGCAAAGACCTCCAATCCAAAATCCAAAATCCAAAATCTAAAATCCTCACTGCCGCTTCTCAAAATCGAGGGATTGATGATTTAGAAACGGCGATTTTAGCAAAAGTAAAACTAGAAAAAATTCAAGCGGCTGATATGGATTTAGCAATTAATCAAAGACAAGCAGCCGCTTTAACTCAAGCTAAAATCTCCTTAGAACAAGTACAAGCTACAATTGCTCAACAATTACCCCTTGACTTTTGGACAATTGATTTGCGTGGTGCTATTCAAGCATTAGGAGAAATTACTGGCGAAGAAGTTACCGAGTCGGTTTTAGATCGCATTTTTAGCCGCTTTTGTATTGGTAAATAAACTTTACACAGGGCTGGCTGTTGGTCGGACAATCACTTCATTAATATCTACATTATCCGGTTGAGACACAGCATACAAGACTGCTTGAGCGATCGCATCTGGTTGCAGAGACTTTTTGGAAGCACGTCGTCTGATGCTGGCAGAAAAATCAGATGCAGCTAATGCTGCTTATCAAGTAGGTTATGAAAGCCCCTCACATTTCAGCCGCGAATATTCTCGGATGTTCGGTGCGCCGCCGATGAAGGATGTTGAACGTTTACGTTTACTGATAGCAGGAGGTAGAAATGCCGATACTTACTAACAGAAATATTTGTCAGCGTCGGGATTAATTTTATAACTTTGACTACTTTTTGTGTTTTTTAAATTGTGATAAGTAAACGGCAACCTGAAGATAATGCTGTTACATCTTTGTTAAGAAAAGTTACAACGCTCTTAACACAAGGAAATATTTTTATGGAAGTCTCAGGTGATAAAAATAAACCACATCAGGTAGTAATTGTAGGTGGTGGCTTTGGTGGATTATATACAGCAAAACATCTGGCTAAAGCTAACGTCAATGTTACTCTGATTGATAAACGTAACTTTCATTTATTTCAGCCACTTTTATATCAAGTTGCCACAGGCACTTTATCACCTGGAGACATTTCCTCACCATTGCGAGCCGTATTTAGCAAAAGTAAGAATACACAGGTGTTGTTGGGAGAAGTCAGCGATATTGATCCCAAAGCCCAAAAAGTGATGATGGGTGATCAAGTAATACCCTATGACACATTAGTGGTTGCTACGGGTGCTAATCATTCCTATTTTGGGAAAGATGACTGGAAAGATGTTGCGCCTGGCTTAAAAACTGTGGAAGATGCGATTGAGATGCGCCGGCGGATATTTGGTGCATTTGAAGCCGCAGAAAAAGAAACTGATCCTGAAAAGCGCCGTGCTTGGTTGACTTTTGTGCTTGTAGGTGGTGGCCCTACAGGTGTAGAATTAGCCGGTGCGATCGCTGAATTAGCATACAAAACCCTCAAAGAAGATTTTCGCAACATCGACACCTCAGAAACCAGAATTTTACTATTACAAGGTGGCGATCGCATCCTCCCACACATTGCACCTGAATTGTCGGAAGTAGCTGCACAATCTTTGCGGAAGTTGGGTGCAGTTATCCATACCAACACTAGGGTGACAAACATTGAAAATGACACCGTTACTTTCAAGCAAGGCGGCGAAGTTAAAGAAATAACCACAAAAACCATATTGTGGGCCGCAGGTGTCAAAGCTTCCGCAATGGGGCAAATCTTAGCAGAACGTACAGATGTAGAGTGCGACCACGCCGGACGTGTGATTGTCGAACCGAACTTGACTGTTAGGGACTATAAAAATATTTTTGTAGTTGGAGATTTAGCCAACTTTTCCCATCAAGCAATGAAACCCTTACCGGGTGTTGCACCTGTAGCTAAACAACAAGGTGAATATGTAGCTAAACTTATTCAAAAACGGCTTAAAGGTCATACTTTGCCACAATTCCATTACAACGATGTAGGTAGTTTGGCAATGATTGGGCAAAATTTGGCTGTTGTCGATTTAGGCTTTATCAAACTCCAAGGTTTCCTAGCTTGGGCATTTTGGCTATTAGTTCACATCTACTTCTTAATCGAGTTTGACACCAAATTACTAGTAGTATTTCAGTGGGCGTGGAATTATATTACTCGAAATCGTCGCTCTAGATTAATTACAGGTCGAGAAGCATTTGTTGAACCAAAACCTGTCAGTAGTGGTAGTCATTAGCTGTAGCTAATTCTCAACATTAAAACTTCAAGCTGCAAACAAGGCATTTTTGAAATTATAATCAGGGTCATTTTGCTAATAGAAATATCTACTAAGCACAAACTTCCAGATATACTTCCTTTACCTTCTCTTGCTCATTTGTTTTGCAGCTTCAGGATCTTTAGTATGGGTTTCTCAGTTTTTGTTGTAATCTAAATGTCTCTAATTCTTGTCTTTGTTGTTGCCTGAGTCTATCTATTATTAATGGCTCAACTTGTTGTTGTCTGAGTTGATTTTCGATACGAAATTGTTCGATTCGATGTTGTTGTTGTAGTCTAATTTCATCTTGTCGTTGTCTAAATCTTTGCCAGAGTTCTTGAGATGTTGTTGGTTTCTTGATGTACTGTTGGTTTTGGCCTATCTTCCGGTTAGTGTCAGCCTGTACAGGAGAATAAATTCCTAAATGTGTCGTCAGAATTACAAATAGTAATCCTGCTTTGATTTTTACTAAATTATTCATAAAATTTTCTCAGCATTTTAGTAGAGCAGCAATATTGCTCAATCAAAAATCTATATACCAGCAAAGACTATTAAGATTTTCGTTTTGACTTGGGTGGTGTTCTGTGTGTACCAAAGTATTTTTCACTACGATAACGCAGCCACACACGCAACACTTGGGGAATTTGCTCTTTTTCTTCTTTAGTCAGTTTGTTATAGAGAGCTAATGCTCGTTCACGCTCACCCCGACAAGCAGCGTTGTTGTGAGCATCCCAATAGTTCCGAGCTACTCGAATTCGCCGACAGACTTCTTTAATTAACGCTTCACCGATAAGTGGAGTTTCTTGGTTTGCCATTTGCAAATGCTGGAATTTGATCAATCATTACTAATGACATCGTAGCGATTTTGACTGATATGAGCAAATTGCAACCTAACTTTTGATAACGGAAGAACTCAGCATTATTTTGGGGATGGATTATCTCACGCAGAGACGCGGAGAATAAGAGTTTGAGAGATTGAACTTTTAATTTTCATTCTCATATTCAGTAATGCCGTAATTTTTTACCGATAAACTATAGATATCTATTTTAAAAGTTAAGTTTAGTTAAACAAGAAGCGATCGCAGTCAGTAATTTGAGGATTTACGCAGAGATAAACGGATTAGGCGTTTAGTGGCTGTCTATTGTTGGCTGGTGTGTAGTTATTTCTGCTATGACTATCTTCAAATGTAGCGAATGCTAAGGATTCTTTTTCGGTAATCAATCTAGCGCTCCGTCTACGGGTGAGGTAGTTCCATGCCCACTGAATCATTACTAACACTTTGCTGTCAAACTCAATTAAGAAGTAGATATGAATCAATAGCCAGAATACCCATGCAGAAAAGCCTTTTAATTTGATCAAACCTATGTCTACAACGGCTGAATTTTTGCCAATCATGGCTAGATTGCCAAAATCAGTGTATTTAAATGGTCGTAGGGTTTTACCTTGCAGACGTTTTTGAATTAATGCTGCAACGTATTCGCCTTCTTGTTTGGCTACGGGTGCGACACCAGGGAGGGGTTGACCGTTTTGGTGGGAGAAGTTGGCTAAGTCTCCGACAACGAAAATGTTTTTGTGTCCTTTAATGCTTAAGTCTGGTTCGACAATCACTCGTCCGCTGCGATCGCATTCTACCCCAGTTTTTTGGGTTAAGACTTTACCCATTGCTGAACCTTGCACGCCTGCTGCCCATAATACAGTTTTGGCGGCTATTTCTTTGAATTCATCACCTTGCTTGAGGGTAATGATATCGTTTTCAATGTTGGTGACTCTGGTTTTTGTCTGGACAATCACACCCAGTTGTGTTAAGGATTTTTCTGCTTCTTGGGATAATTCTGGCGAAATGTGTGGGAGGATGCGATCGCCACCTTGTAATAGTAAAATTTTGGTTTCGGAGGTGTCGATGTTGCGGAAGTCTTCTTGCAGGGTTTTATATGCTAATTCGGCGATCGCACCTGCTAATTCTACACCTGTAGGGCCAGCACCCACAATTACAAAAGTCAGCAAAGCACGGCGTTTTTGCGGATCAGTTTCATGTTCTGCTGCTTCAAATGCCTTAAATATCCGCCGACGCATTTCGATTGCATCTTCAACAGTTTTCAAGCCAGGCGCAACTTCTCTCCAATTATCTTTACCAAAGTAAGAATGCTTTGCACCTGTGGCAACAATTAATGTATCATAAGGAATTATTCTATCAGCCAAAATAACTTGTTGTGCTTCTGAATCAATATCATTTACTTCTCCTAGCACCACTTTGGTATTTTTGCTTTTGCTGAGGATTGAGCGCAATGGTGCGGAAATATCAGCAGGTGATAACGCTCCAGTTGCAACTTGATATAAAAGTGGCTGAAATAAATGAAAGTTTCTTTTATCGATGAGGGTAACATTGACATTCGCTTTGGCAAGTGCCTTTGCTGCATATAGTCCACCAAAGCCACCACCAATGATTACGACTTCATGTGGTTGATGATTCTCAAGTGAAGCTTGCATAATTAATATTTCCTTGTGTTAAGAGGTTTGTAACTATTCTTAACTAATGTGTAACAAATTCATGATATTTGTTACAGTCTATGTTGAACAATTGGAAAAATAATTAAATTCATTCAAGTTACGAATTTTGAGTTTTCTAGTACTATTTACCCAAATCCCATTTTGATTGCTAATCGTGAAAACCTTGTATTATGAGCATCAGAGGAAATAAGGCGCTAAGTATAATTAATCAATTTGTGACGATTATGAGTGCTATAAAATTGTCTTTATTGATAATTAGCAACTAACTAAATAGTTGTAAATAAAATGAGTCAATACTCTCATAAATATTAAGAACAAAATTGAATAATTTTATACTTCACGCCAAGATTGATAGCGAAGTGCTTATTTAGCATGAGGGTTGAATCGCACTATAGATAAAACTTGATAACCCTCACCTTGAAGCAGACATTGACCATCAGCATCCAAGGGACAAGCAGTTTCTGCAAGATTTGGACGAGTCCCTTCTACATACTTGGTTGTAATTTCAACTTGTTGATTATGAAATGATTGCAATTTGGTATGAGAAACTTGAAGGGATGGACGCAAAATTAATCTATTGTGGTTTGATGTATCGCTAATCAAAAAGAATTCTTCACCTTGATAAGCGCGAAGCGACATCACAGGCGGAATTTCTTCATAAATTAATTTTCCCCGGAAGGTCGATATTTGAGATTGATTCACAACTCTATTTAATTCCTGTCCTGGGTTATCTTTAGCCTGGATTTTTTGTGCGTCTACAATTCCAGTAAGTTGACCTAGCACTAAAATTAGTTGTAGTAAATCCATAGATGACTGTGTATTTATTGATATAAAATAACTAATTTTATTTCAGTCATCAGGCTGCTACTGTGATGAGACTCACAACATACAAATAAGTCTGGCTTTTATATTACATACCCACGTAAAATCCAAGATGGTTATTTTTTTAACTCTAAGTGAACAATTACGAGTAATTTAGTATTGAACATAAATTAATCAACAGGCTAGTGTATGAGACTAAATTTTAGTCGCCGTCAATTTGTTTTTTATGGTTCAGCCACCTTTGCTACCAGCTTATTACTCAAAGCTTGTAGCAGTAACCAAACCCAGACACCAACAGCGAGTAGTGGCAATCAAGGGTTTAAAATAGCGATCGCCCTCCCTGGAGTCATCAGCGATAAAGCCTGGAATCAGTCTGGTTACGAAGGCGTAAACCTAGCTAAACAAAAACTGGGTGCAGAAGTTGCATATATAGAACAAGTCGCCCAAGCCGATCAAACAGAGGTATTAACAGATTTTGCTCGTAAAGGGTACAATTTAGTCTTTGCCCACGGTGGACAATTTGATGCAGCAGTAGAACAAGTGGCGACACAATTTCCCAATACATTTTTTGTCGGGGTGAATGGGAATGTGAAAGGTGCAAATATCGCTTCTTTACGCATAGATCACTTACAAGGTAGCTACTTGTGCGGGATTATTGCTGCTGATATGACCAAATCTAATAAATTAGCTTACATTGCTGGGCAGGAATTTCAAGCCACCCAAGAAGAATTACGCGGCTTTGAATTAGGTGCAAAATCAGTTAAACCAAATATTCAAATTGTTTCCACATTTACAGGCGATTGGAATGATGTCGCCAAGGCTAAAGAAGCAACTCTCGCCTTAATTTCCTCTGGTGCAGATGTGATTTATCAATGGTTAGATAGCGCCTCACCCGCAGTTTTACAAACCGCCAGTGATAAAGGTGTTTATGCCTTTGGTAATACAAAAGACCAATTAGATGTTGCACCAAAGGCAGTATTAACCAGTGCGGTGAAAAGATTAGATTTAGCCATAGCTTACTTAGCAGAATTAAGTAAACAAAAACAATTAAAAGGGCAAATATATGCCATCGGGTTAGAAAGACCAGATATATTAACTTTAGGAAACTTTAGCGCAGTCGTACCAGAACAAGTGAAAAATAATGCCCTGAAAGTAAAACAAGAAATTATCGATAAAAAACTGACATTTGAAAATTGCAAAGAAGCTGGTAAAGATACCCGTTGTGTCAAGAAATCATCAGCATAATTAGATAAACTTTCAATAACAACTCCGCCTAACTCTGCGCTGACCTTTGCGTAACTCTGCGTTTCAAAAAGCCGTAAATTCAATGCTTTATTTAGAAAATATAACTAAAAGCTTCGGCTCATTTATTGCCAACGATAACATTAACTTGAGTGTTAACTCAGGGCAAATTCATGCAATTTTAGGTGAAAATGGTGCTGGTAAGACCACTTTAATGAAGATTATTAGTGGTCTATATCAACCTGATGCTGGACACATTTACATACAAAATAAACCAGTAAACATCAACTCACCTAATGACGCAACAAAACTAGGTATTGGCATGATTCATCAACATTTCATGCTAATACCTCAGTTAACTGTTACCGAAAATATTATCTTAGGTTTAGAAAATAGCTGGCGCTTAAATCTGCGACAAAAGCATCAAGAAATTGCGGCTTTATCTCAAGCTTATGGTTTAGAAATTGAACCCACAGCAAAAGTAGCAGATTTACCAGTGGGAACACAACAGCGTGTCGAAATTCTCAAAGTTCTTTACCGCCAAGCCAAGCTTTTAATTCTTGATGAACCAACCGCAGTCCTAACACCACCAGAGGTGAAATCGTTAATTTTTATCTTACGTCAATTAGCCGCAGCGGGGAACACAATTATTTTTATCAGTCATAAGTTAGAAGAAGTAATAAACCTTTGCGATACAGTCACCATATTACGCAGGGGAAAAGTAATTGTAACAATAAGTACTCAAGCAGCAACACCTCAAAAACTAGCAGAATTAATGATAGGACATGAAGTTGATTTAAACATTAATAAATCACCAGCTTCAACAGGAAAAGTAATATTGAGGGTGGATAATTTACAAGTTACAGATGATAGAGGTATTAATGCGGTTTGTGATGTTTCCTTTCAAATACATGCAGGGGAGATATTAGGAATTGCTGGTGTTGATGGCAATGGACAAAGAGAATTAGCCGATGCGATCGCAGGTTTACGCAAGATTAGACAAGGTAAAATTCATTTAGAGAATTCTCAAACTATTGCTTATATCCCTGAAGATAGGCAAAATATAGGTTTAATATTACAATTTAGCATTGCCCAAAATTTAATTTTAAAAGCTTTTAAAAACTTGCCCTTTTGTCGCAATTATTTATTACAATCAGCAGCAATTAACAATCACGCCCACGCTGCAATGCAAACATTCGATATCCGCGCAACAGGAGAAGATATCAAAGTCAGTCAACTTTCGGGTGGAAATCAACAAAAAGTAGTTTTAGCGCGAGAACTTGCAGGTGAACCTGATTTAATTGTTGCTATGCAACCCACACGAGGGTTAGATGTAGGGGCGACAGCGATGGTACATTCGCAGTTGTTAGCAGAACGCGATCGCGGTGCGGCAATACTGTATATTTCTACTGAGTTAGAAGAAATCATGGCTATGAGCGATCGCATTGCCGTAATCTACAGAGGTAAGTTCGTCGCTATTTTAGACGCACAGACTTCAACAGTGGAAGAAATTGGTTTATTGATGGCTGGAAGTAGCAAATGACTATTGAACAACGGCGTAAAGAAATTGCTTCAAATGCTATACAAACACTAGAGGCAATTAGAACAGGTATAGTCAAGCATGGTAATCTTGATGATCTGCGGACTGATTTGCTAAGTGAAATTTATTGAGAAATAGTGATAACCCCAGTAAGTAAGTAGACATGGATTGGTCAAGTATGTTAACTTGGCTTGATTTATTTCAGGTCGAACTACTATGCCACAAGATATTAGAGTGTGGGATGTCTGTACTACAGGGAACCTTAGTGAAATCAAAAAATCTAAGCTTGACTTTGAACAGCGTATACAAGATTGGTTAGAGCAAGATATTTCTATTATTTCACCTAACTTATTGGTAATAGGTAAAGAGGTTCAAACAGATTATGGTGGATTTATAGATCTATTATGCCTAGATCAAAAAGGAGATATTTTCATTATAGAATTAAAACGCGGCAAAACTCCCAGAGAAGTTACTGCTCAAGCCTTAGATTATGCTTCTTGGGTAAAATATTTATCAAATGACCATATTACTAATATTGCAAATAGTTACTTGATGAATAAATATAATCTAGAACTAGATAAGGCTTTTCAAAAAACTTTTAAGATAGAATTACCTGAAGTTATAAATACAAATCATCATATATTAATTGTTGCTTCTGAAATAGATAGTAGCTCTGAAAGAATTATTAATTATCTATCAGAAAGTTATGGAGTTAGTATTAATGCGGTAACTTTTCAGTACTTCCGTAGTGAAGATGGTAGAGAATTATTAGCAAGAGTATTTTTAATTGAACCAAATCAGGTAGAAGAGAATACACAGCGACAAAATAATTCTAAAAGACAGCCAAATTTATCTTATGCAGAGCTTGAAGAAATTGCTAGGAGACATGGTTTAGAAAAAATATATTTTGAACTTTATACTAATTTAGTAGATAAATATTTTACCGTTGTTTCAACAACAAGAAGTTCATTGAGTTTTAAAAAAAGTAATAAAACTATATTTACTTTAATTCCTGTAGAAAGCAATGGGGAAAAAGGTCTAAAATTTCGTATATACACAACAAGATTTTCAGAATCTTGGGGTATAGATCTAGAAAATATAATAGATTTATTACCCTCATCAAAATATGCTTGGGAAAATTACCCTAGTGCTACACCTGATTGGTGCGGACATGAAGGATTTTTCAAGACTTTAGATGAAGTAGACATATTTATTGCTGGGCTACATAAAATAACTCAAAATGGGAACTACACTAGAACTTAAACAAGTATCTCCATATTTATTGGAGAAAATAAAAAATTATTCTGAGTTAGCAGGTATATTTTTAGACGCACAATACTTGGAAGATTCACCATTTTGGGAAGAATTTACAATCGACCCAAATGATATTGATGATGTTGAGTGGTTTAATGAAGCAACTAATTATTTACAAGAAAGATTAGATAAATTAGTCACGCACAAACCAGAAAAATTTGGAAAAATGAAGGATGATATTCCTTTAATTATTAATGAAGGTAAAAGTAAGTATTTAGACTTGGATAAAACTTGGCAACCAATCAATTTTTTACTTACTGGATATGAATTTTATGATGAAGAATTTCATTTATCTAAATTAGTTGTAAGTGAAAATCTAGCAGATAATCTTCCTTTAATTAGGGCTGTCAGCCCCAGTCAAGGAATTGAATATGATGGCGGTGACTATCCATTGTATTATTTTAGCGTTGATGAAGTTCAACAGATAGCCAAGGCTTTATCAGATTTTTCTATGGATGAAATCAGACAAAGGTTGAAGTTTAGAGGATTACCGGAAGATAGCTACAATCATTTATTTGATTACACATATAATCCCCTTGTGAAATATTACCAAGATGCTGCGGCTAAAGGAAACGCAATGTTTCTTGAGTTTGGTTAGAGAATAAATGAAACCAATTAATTGGATTAATCATAGATTTTTACCAATCCTATCACCGCTAATTGCGATCGCCTCTGCCCTTCTGGTGGGTGCAATTCTCATCATCTTTGCAGGCGCAAACCCTATCACTGCATACACGGCTTTATTTCAAGAGTCACTTGCCAATTACTTTGGTTTTGGTAACACCCTCACCAAAATGACACCGCTATTATTCACCAGTTTAGGTGTCTTAGTTGCATTAAAGGCTGGTCAATTTAATATCGGTGGCGAAGGACAAATTTATCTTGGTGCGTTGGGTAGTGCTTTAATTGGGTTATATGTGCAAGGATTACCTGCGATTATTCATATTCCCTTGGCTTTGTGCGCCGGATTTATTTTTGGTGCGGTTTGGGGATGGATACCAGGTTATTTGAAAGCTGTGCGGGGAGTGAATGAAGTTATTACAACTTTGCTGCTGAATTATATTGCGGTGAATTTGGTTAGCTATTTGGTACAAAATCCTTTAAAAGCACCAGCCGCACCCAGTCCTTATTCACCATTAATTGCCAAGTCTGCCCAGTTACCAATTATTCTACCGGGAAGTCTTGCCCATGCGGGAATTATCTTGGCGTTAATGGCGGCGATGATATTATGGGTTTTGTTAGGGCGATCGCCTCTAGGATACCAAATCACCGCCGTCGGATTAAACCCCATTGCCGCCCGTTATGCTGGTATGTCAGTTGAACGCACCATTATGTTAGTCATGGCGTTAGCTGGTGGTTTAGCTGGGTTAGCAGGCGCAAGTGAAGTGATGGGGTTAAAATATCGCTTATTTGAACAAGTTTCTCCTGGTTATGGCTTTGATGCCATTGCGATCGCTTTACTCAGTCGCGGTAATATTGGCGGTGTAATCCTAACTTCATTATTTTTCGCCGCCTTGCGTAGTGGTTCAAATGTCATGCAACGTAGCGCCGGGGTTCCAGTTACCGTAGTTTATGCTATTCAAGGTTTGACTGTATTATTTATTGCTATTAGTCTCGCCATAGAAACCCAAAGGAAAGCTGAGGCTTAACGCCAAAAAAACTCTGCGATACTCCCTCGCCAGTCCCCCATCGTGACGGAAACCGCCAAGACGGGGGCTGGTCTCACCGCGTTTACCTTGGCGATACTCTGCGTTAAAAAATCCTATGAATAACCTCAACTTCTTCTCTGATTACCTAGTCGCCAGTTTACACCTTACTGTCCCCTTGGCTTTTGCATCTTTGGGCGGATTATATTCTGAACGTTCGGGAGTATTAAATATTGCCTTAGAAGGAATGTTACTGACTGGTGCTTTTAGCAGTGCGGTAGCTACCTTCTATACCGAAAATGTCTGGGTTGGTATCCTTGCGGCTGTGATAGCTGGGGGTTTGGTGGGTTTACTCCACGCTTTTTTATGCGTGACTTTACGAGTTGACCAGTTAGTATCGGGGTTAGCAATTAATTTGGTAGCTGCTGGGTTAACGTCGTTTTTAGCGCGGTTGGTGTTTCACGGTGCGAGTACCCAAAGATTACCAGGAATTGAGCCTTTGATTATTCCTGGTTTGGCAAATATCCCGGTGTTGGGAGTGCTATTGTTTCAGCAAGATATTCTTGTCTATTTACTGTTATTTTTAATTGCTGTTAGTGTATATGTTTTATTTCATACCAGCTTTGGTTTAACTTTGCGGGCGGTAGGGGAATATCCCCAAGCGGTGGTGACGGCTGGGATATCCGTTGCAATGGTGCGTTACTGTGCAGTGGTGCTGAGTGGTTGTTTGGCGAGTTTAGGCGGTGCGTATCTAGCTTTGGTGCAAATTCGATTTTTCAGCGAAGGAATGAGTGCAGGTAGAGGATTTATTGCGATCGCTGCTTTAATTTTTGGTAGATGGCATCCTATAGGCAGTACTTTAGCTTGTTTATTGTTTGGAGCGACAGAAGCTTTACAGTTGCGTATTCAGGCTTTGGGCGCTAACATTCCTTACCAATTCCTAGTTATGTTACCTTATGCGATCGCTTTGTTCGCATTACTCGGATTAGCTGGTAAAGCTTCTCCCCCAAAGGCTTTAGGCGTTAATTATTTTCCCGAAAATCGCGGACTAGATTAAATTCTATAATAGTTTTTAGAAAAATTTATACTTGCTACAGTTGCACATAACCCTTACGAAAATGTACACTTTTAATCATGATGTTTGCTTGATAGTGCCATTAGCTTGTCATTGTCTACCCTTAACTTCAGCATAGACAATCAACCTAGTGAGTCATACACGAGCTAGTTCATTTCCAGCCGCATATAGCCGCGTGAAAATAACCTCGTAAACCATCAAATATTTACTAGAGAATGTGACCTTACTAAAAGTAAGGTCATTCTTGAATTGAAAATTCAAAATTTGGGTAGGTAGTCTTTAATTTAAAGGTGACTTGTTGTTTATGAACGGAAAGCCACTGATATTAGTTGTAGAAGAAAATATACACAATTTAGAACTGCTAAATTATCACCTCAAAGCATTAAATTATTCTTGCATTTGTGCAAAGCAAGGCATCAAAGCTTTGATAGTTGCACAAACACATCAACCTGATTTAATTATCTTAGATATGATGATTTCTGATATTAGCGGCGGTCAAGTGATTGATTACCTCAAGCGAGAGAAAAAAACTGCAAAAATTCCCGTCATTGCGGCTATCCCTTGGTATCTAGAACAAAATTCCGAACGCTTATTTTTAACAGGTACTGATGGCTATCTCACAAAACCCTACGACTTGAAGAAATTAGGAGTGCTATTATCTCGCCATCTCACTCAGTTAAATTCTTCCAGTTTGCTTTAGGAATAGATTCAGGATTCCGCACTTCTGGTAACTGTTGTAAAACTACAATTATCCCAGTCCTTCCTGTAGCTAAATTTGTATTTGTCATCAAGTCAAGTATTGGCTTGCCAATGATTTCTTCAATCAAATTTTGCAGATGTGGTTTAATAATTTTGTCTAAAAATAAGCGGACTTGTTCTGCCAAATTCCCATAGCCACCAGATATCAGTGTTACCTCAACAGGAGAAGCCGATTTTTCTAAAGAAATCACCAATTCTGTATCAAAAAAATGACATACAACTTGGCTTGGGCGCTGCCCTAGCTGTTCATAATATAAAGCACTGATACGCTGTGCAATTTCTCTCTCAAGTTGTCCAATAGTTGGGTATGACATTATTTTCGTCAGTATTTATTATCTAGATGTTGAGTTAACTGAGTATGGGTTCAATAAAATTATGATTGGTATCACATAATATCTATTCATAGTACATATATCATCCTATGTAAACCATCAATGTGAAATTAAATTATATTTTTTTGGTATTTAATTTTGCTAAAATATTGACCCATTTTAAATAATAAAAAACTTATAGTGCAATCATAACCTTAGCTATTATCACTTAAAAACAAGCCATATCAGGTGAAATATTGATTGTAGAGATAATAAACATTTCTGCTAAACCAGTTAATTTTGTCTTCAAAATCTGCACAACATTTGATAAAATGAGGCAGTCCATTAAATATTTTTTGGTTAAAAAA
Source organism: Nostoc cycadae WK-1 (assembly GCF_002897135.1). NCBI lineage: Bacteria > Bacillati > Cyanobacteriota > Cyanophyceae > Nostocales > Nostocaceae > Nostoc > Nostoc cycadae. Next base: position 162,947 of record NZ_DF978425.1, read on the forward strand.
TTTAGGTCTTATAAACTTCTGAGAAAACTTGTTACTTATAGAAATAATTTGTTTAGCTAGTAGACCAACAATAATCAATCAACGGATAGATTGCTCTCTGTCACAAGATAGATTTAGAGAGCATCCAAAAATGGATAGTACCTACTTATTTTGTCCCGAATAAGCGATCGCCTGCATCTCCCAAACCGGGAATAATATAACCGTGTTCATCCAAATACTCATCAATAGCAGCAGTATAAATCGGCACATCAGGGTGAACGTTACAGAAATGTTGGAGACCTTCTGGTGCTGCAAGTAAGCAAACAAACCTCATTGATAAAGGGTTAGTAGATTTCAACCTTTCCACAGCCGCAACAGCAGAATTTCCTGTAGCTAACATTGGGTCAACAATAATCATGTCCCGCTGCTCAACATCGTGGGGAACTTTGAAATAATATTCAATTGGAATTAATGTTTTTGGGTCACGGTATAAACCAATATGACCAACCCGTGCTGATGGCATTAATTCTAACATACCATCTAAAATTCCCTGCCCTGCACGCATGATAGACACTAACACCAGCTTTTTATCCGGTGCAAGCACGGGTGCATTCATTGGGGCGAGGGGTGTTTTAATCTCTTCGTATTTCAGCGGTAAATTGCGCGTTACTTCATAACCTAACAACAGACTAATTTCTTTGAGGAGATTGCGAAATTTCGTCGTGCTAGTTTCAGCCTTCCGCATCAAAGTTAGTTTATGTTGAATTAAGGGATGATCAATAACTGTTACTTGATTTTGCATTTTGGTTATTAGTCAATGGTCAATAGTCAATAGTCAATAGTCAATGGTCAATAGTAATTAGTTACTCTTTGCTGTTACTCTACTCCTACTGGCTATGGACAATAGACAATGGACTATTGACTAAAATACTGTCCCATCGCTGTCAATTTGGATAGGGGGTTGACCACCTTTTCTTAGTTCTGCGGCAATTTTGCGTCCGGCTGTCCAGGTTCCGCCTTGGAGGATTTTCACCAAAGGAAGTTTTGCAACATTCATGCCTAACTTTTCACGGACTGTTTCTGCAATTTCATCTAACAAAATCACAGTTAAAGCCCGCCATTCAATAATTAATTCTGAACCTACAGAGTGAGATGAATGCAAAATATTTGGATCTTTGGGCTTAATTAATTCTAAATCGAGACATAAACCACCATTACGATATTCGGGTAATCCAGTTAGAGCATCTAAATCAGTAATAATTAAACCCATTTCTTGTAATGGTTCTAACAAAGAATATGTTAACCATTGCGAAAGTTTGTGAAAGGGAATTAACCCATCATCATTTATAGCTGAATGTTGCCAGACATCACCAAGATTAACACCAGAAATTGTTAATCTTCCCGGCCAAATGTCACTCAGCCCTTCTAACACTGCACTTAATACCGTTGTTGCTGCTAACTGTTCATTTTGAGATTTACTCACAAGATAATTTACTAAATTGCCTGGGCGTGGGTTTTCTTCGCCGAATAAATGCGGGAAAGCAATCACGACTCGTCCCAATCTCTGTAATAATTGCGATCGCCCACTCATTCCCACTAATGGATTTTCTGCGCTTACCTGAAACCCTTGTGCTAATTCTGCCTCAGTTAACCTCAGCAACTTCAACCCATCAACTTGCGGTAGACCTGACAGCGAAAACGCCCCTTGACAAAACATCTCAAAACTTGCAATAGCCAACCCCTCAGAACGCCCCAAACTCAAGCCTGTTGACTGTTCAAAATAATGCCAACTCGCCCCCGCCCCTGCATCTAACAACACACTCACAATTGCCAAATCAAACTTAGCAATCGCTTGTTGTAAAGGCGTTAGTCCCGCTAACAAATTATTTAACGTTGCCAAACGCGGTACACCCTGTGCTGCAAAATGTCGCCACCGACTGTGAAAGGGAATATCTAAATCTGGATACTCACCCCGCATCACCTCAATTACATAATCTGCCACTCTTTCCAACTGCGACAAATCACAAGTAAAGTAACGCGACTTCCCCTGATTCACCAGCGCAAAAATTTGCCCACACCTTTCTCTTATCGCCCTAGGCGAACGAAGATACTCAACTTTTTCCACCCTTCACCCCTGTAATGCCATAAATTCTGAGGGGTTACGAGATCCCCGACTTATTTGAGAAGTCGGGGATCTGAACACTCTCACAGATTAAAATTCACGGACGGACTAAAAGTTCATCCCACAAGAAAGTGATAATACAACGGTTATATCAGTATGAATTGATGAAACTTTTCAGACTTCACACTTCCAAAGAACGCCCCTTCACCTCTGCTAAACCATCTGTATCCAACACATCCCCTGTAGTGTAATAACCAGCAGCTTTCTTCGCTTCAATTTCCACCCGCGCATCTTGAGGAATCAAATCTTCGGGTATTGCAATGCGTTCGACAATTTCAATACCTGACTGAGTAATGGCGTTGTACTTCATATTACTCATCGACACCATCCGGTCAATGCGCGTAATGCCCAGCCAATGTAACACATCCGGCATTAATTCCTGAAAGCGCATATCTTGGACACCTGCGACACATTCTGTCCGGGCAAAATACGCATCAGCGCGATCGCCTCCTTCTTGACGCTTCCGGGCGTTGTATACTAAGAACTTCGTCACCTCTCCCAAAGCCCGGCCTTCTTTGCGACAGTAAACAATAATTCCCACACCGCCTTCTTGGGCAGTTTGGACACATACCTCAATGCCGTGGACTAAATAAGGGCGACAGGTACAAATATCTGAACCAAAGACATCAGAACCATTACACTCATCGTGTACCCGCACAGCCACAGGTTTATTCGGGTCGGTAATTGCGGTTAAATCTCCCACAATATATACAGTTAAACCCCCAATTGGGGGTAAAAATACTTCTAAATCAGAACGTGTCACTAGTTCGGGGAACATACCCCCAGTTTGTTCAAACAAGGCGCGGCGTAAATCTCCTTCGGTAATGCCAAAGCGTTTAGCAACTCCTGGTAAATACCAAACTGGTTCAATGGCTGCTTTCGTCACCACCAAATCACCGCCAGGTTTCATAATTTGCCCATCTACCTGCAAGCGCCCTTTCGCCACCGCCTCTTGCAGTTCTGGCATATTGATATGCGCCTTGGTGATAGCAATTGTTGGGCGGATATCGTAACCCTGTTGTAAATAAGTAGAAAAAACCTCTGGGGCGATCGCGCCAAAGGGATCAAGTGAGACAATTTTCTCAGGATCACCCCAACTAGGATGGGGGCCAATATGCTCAATGGGCGAAGTATTCGTTAAATCAGCACGGTGGTCTGTTTGCAAAGCGCCACTCGCCACCGCTAAAGCGCGATAAATTGCATAACCGCCCGAATGAGTACCAATCACGTTGCGATGAACTTGCTTAGTCAACGTTGCAATTACCGGGCCGCGTTCTAGTGGTTCACTTACGCCCCAGTTAATTGCAATTGGCTTGGGGCCGAAATTACTGGGATGGGAAGTTAAAACAATATGCCGGGACACACTATTTGGCTTTGGCATAGTCATACAATTTTATATTTTGGATTCTGGTTTTTGGATTGACCCCATAGCGAAACACGGGGTTGGAGAATTTTAGACGTTAATAGATCCGAGTTAAAAGATTGAGGATTTTCGATTGATTCAACAGATAACCCGGAGGGCTTTTACCATCAAGGAACTATTAGTCATAGGTTTATGTAATTTTTTTATGAATTATTAGTCACTAAGTAGTTGTCAACTATCTGTAGTAAGTTGTTTGTTTTTAATGTGTGCTTGTTTAATGACTAATTGTTTACAACTCCATTATGTAGAGTTTCGTATTTGTCAGTATTGGTTAATACAATTACTAACATAAAATTCGCTATTTATTCATACTAGTGTGGAATAAATTTAAAGATGACATTAAATGTCACTGAGAAGATAATTTTGTGCGAAAGTTATTAATAAGGTAAAAACACTAATCTCAAAATCTCTCAAATTCATGGATTCTTTATCTATTAATTCCTTACTTGAAGATTTGAAGAACCCTAATGCTTCTGTCCGGGAAAAAGCAACTAAGAAACTATGGCGGATATGGTTTCAGCAAAAGGGAATTCATGGTCTGGAAAAAATCGACCAAAGTCAAAAATTACTGGATGCTGGTAAAACCACTGAATCTGAGTCACTGTTAACCCAACTGATTCAAGAACAGCCTGATTTTGCCGAAGCTTGGAATCGTCGAGCTTTTCTGTACTACAGTGTCGGTAAATATAAAGAATCTCTGGCAGACTGTCAGATGGTTATCCAAATTAATCCAGTGCATTTTGGTGCATTACATGGTATGGGCTTATGTTATGCCGCCATTGGTCAGTATCTTGATGCCATTAAAGCCTTTAAACGTGCTTTAACAATTCAACCCTATTCTTTAGTAAATCAAAAATTAATTTTAGAATGTACACTCAGACTCAGTTAAAACATCTGTCTGATTACATTCTTTTGTTCTATGAATCCGTTACCACCCTCAACAACAGTGATTCATCGCCTTAGTCGCCGCCAGTTGATTCAGTATGGTTCCATTTGTATGGGTAGCAGCTTGCTTGCTGCCTGCACCAACAATAACCAACCCACCTACTCTAGTTCACAGTTAGATAAAATTAGCTTTGGGACAAACTGGTATGCACAAGCAGAACATGGCGGATTTTATCAAGCGATCGCCACAGGTATTTATCAAAAGCACGGTCTAGATGTCACCATTAAAATGGGCGGCCCACAAGTACCTAGCGGCACTCAGTTGTTAGTAGGGGGTGCAGTTGATTTCTTTATGGGATATGGCATCGATGCCATTAACGCCATTGCCCAACAAATCCCCAAAATTACCGTCGCGGCCATCTTTCAAAAAGACCCGCAGTGCCTAATAGCCCATCCCAACACAGCAACCAAAACCCTTGCCAACCTCAAAGGCAAACCAATTTATATCTCAGCAGCAGCAAACGTCACATATTGGCCAGTTCTGAAAGTTAAGTATGGTTTTACCGACGACCAAAAACGCCCCTATAACTTTAATCCCGCCCCCTTCCTGGCAGATAAAACTTCCGCACAGCAAGGTTACATCACCTCAGAACCCTACGCCATTGAAAAACAAGGCGGGTTTAAACCCACAGTCTTTTTACTAGCAGATTATGGTTACTCTACCTACGCCACAACTATTGAAACCAAAAAAGAACTAGTAGAAAAAAATCCCGATTTAGTCCAGCGATTTGTTGACGCTTCTATTAAAGGTTGGTACAGCTACCTCAAAAATCCCCAACCAGGAAACCAACTCATCAAAAAAGATAACCCCGAAATGACCGATGACCAACTAGCATACGGCATTCAAAAACTCCAAGAATATGGGATTATTACTTCTGGTACTGCCGAAAAACAAGGGATCGGGTCAATGAGTGAAGAACGCTGGAAAGCACTCTACGATAGCATGGTAACGGCTGGGGTTTACAAACCCAATGTTAACTACAAAGACGCGTTTACCTTGCAATTCGTCAATAAAGGCATAGACTATTACAAGTCTGCATGAGTAACCATCCAGCGATTACACTCCATCAAATTAGCAAGGTCTACGCTAATGGCACTGTTGCCTTACAAGACCTGAACTTAGCAATTCCCGAAGCACAATTTATCAGCTTGGTGGGTGCTTCCGGATGCGGTAAAAGTACAGTGCTACGACTAATAGCCGGATTAGGTAAAGTCAGTTCCGGTAACATTGACTGGGGCATACCACAAGCAGCGCGAAAATTAGCCTTTGTCTTTCAAGATGCCGCCCTCATGCCCTGGGCAACGGTGAGAGAGAATATCCGCCTACCGCTAAAATTGGCGAGAGTGCCGAAGCAAGATGCTCAAAATTTAGTCCAGCAAGCCTTAGCATTAGTCGGACTGACCAATTTTGCTGATAGCTATCCCCGACAGTTATCTGGGGGGATGAAAATGCGTGTTTCCATAGCTAGGGCATTAGTTACTCAACCAAACATTCTATTAATGGATGAACCCTTCGGGGCTTTAGATGAAATTACCCGCAGCAAACTCAACAGTGATTTACTAGATTTGTGGCAAAAGTATCACTGGACTGTGGTATTTGTGACCCATAATATTTACGAGGCGGTGTATTTATCGAATCGCGTGTTAGTTATGGGGATAAATCCTGGGCGGGTGGTAGCGGATATTGCAATTGATGTACCTTATCCCCGTGATGAAGAGTTTCGGACATCAGTACTATATAACGAATATTGCCGCAAGGTTGCCCGTTGTTTAGCCGAAACTATGAATTAACCGCAGATGGATGCTGATGAAGATTTTTGATAGGAAGACACAAAGTAAGTTGATTTCTGCTGAGGTTTTAGCACCTGTTGTAGTGGGTGTGGTGGCTTTGCTGCTGTGGGATATTTTAGTAAGGGTAACTAATTTACCGCCTTATATTTTGCCTGGCCCTTTGTTGGTATTTCAAACGTTAATTACCGACTGGAACGAGTTATTTTCTTCGTTATTAATTACGTTACAAATTACAGTGGCGGCTTTTATTGCTGCTGTAGTTTCTGGCTTATTAATTGCAATTTTGTTTACTCAAAGTAAGTGGATAGAAAAAAGTTTATTTCCATACACTGTTATTTTACAGACAACGCCGATAGTAGCGATCGCACCCCTTATCATTCTCTGGTTTAAAAATAACACCTTTGCCGCCCTTGTAGTTTGTGCTTGGATAGTCGCCTTTTTCCCCATCGTCTCTAACACCACCCTCGGACTCAACAGCGTTGACCGCAACTTACTCAACCTCTTTCAACTTTACAAAGCCTCACGCTGGCAAACTTTATGGTATCTCCGCTTACCCAGTGCCATGCCTTATTTTTTAGGTGGGTTAAAAATTAGCGGTGGTTTAGCCTTAATAGGTGCTGTAGTTGCAGAGTTTGTCGCCGGGACAGGTGGGGCAAAAGCTGGCATTGCCTACCGTATCCTAATTTCTAGCTACAACCTCCAAATTCCCCGGATGTTTGCGGCTTTATTCCTCACCACTGGCTTAGGCGTACTAATATTTATCAGCCTCAGTTACCTATCAGACTTTATATTAAGTAAATGGCACGAAAGCGCCGTTAAACATGAAAACTAATAAAACGCAAAAGTGCGCTGAGGTTCACGCAAAGGTGCGCAAAGAGATAAATTCTCAGCGTTACTCTGCACTTACCTCTGTGTGACTCTGCGTTAAACAAAAGACTATGGCAACTACCAATTTAGATACCCTCTGCGCTGCTTTTACAGGTATAGAAACCCTCACTGACCCTCACCAAGTAGCAAAACTATCCCAGGACTACCACACCTTTAGCCCTGTCCTTGTACCCAAGTTAGCAGGCAAAGTCGGGGATATTGTGGTGCGTCCGGCAAATGAAGCGGAAGTGATAAAAGTAGCGGCTACCTGTGCAAAGTTACGCATACCTGTAACCGTACGTGGTGCGGGAACTGGAAATTATGGGCAATGTGTACCAATGCACGGTGGCGTAATTTTAGATATGACCAAAATGCAGGAAATTCTCTGGGTAAAACCAGGAGTGGCGAGGGTACAAGCTGGGGTGAAATTAGCCACCTTAGATAAAAAAGCAAAGGGAAGTGGCTGGGAAATGCGAATGGCACCCTCAACCTACCGCACAGCAACTATTGGGGGGTTTATCGCTGGTGGGAGTGGTGGTATTGGTTCGATACAGTATGGGTTACTGGGCGATCGCGGCAATCTTTTAGCATTGCGCGTGGTAACTTTAGAAGATGAACCCCGTGCGATCGAACTGCGTGGTGACGATGTGCAGAAAGTTAACCACGCTTGGGGAATTAACGGCATTATTACTGAAGTTGAAATTCCTTTAGGTAGTGCTTATCCCTGGGCGGAAGTTATTGTCACCTTTGACAACTTTATGACAGCCGCTAAGTTTGGTCAGTCATTAGGTAACGCTGATGGGATGATCAAAAAAATCATCTCTATTTTTGCCTCACCTATCCCAAAATATTTTAGCGCCCTACAACAATACATTCCTGATGGTACTCATGCAGCCTTATTAATGATTGCAGAACCAAGTTTAGAACTATTGCCGGGTTTGGTACAGCAATACGGCGGTCAAATTACTTATCAAAAACCAGCCCAAGAAGCAGGTAAAGGCTTAAATTTGGCTGAATTTACCTGGAACCACACCACGTTACACGCCCGCAGTGTCGATACTTCTATTACCTACTTGCAATCTATCTTCCCTGCCGACAAAGGTTTAGAGCTAGTAGAAGAATTGTATGATTATTTCGGTGAGGAAGTAATGATGCACTTAGAATTTATTCGCGTCAATGGCCGGGTAGTACCTGCGGCTTTACAACTTGTGCGTTACACCACCGAAACCCGCCTAAATGAGATTATTCACTACCACGAAGCAAAAGGTGTGTTTATCGCTAATCCTCATACCTATATTATTGAAGACGGCGGTAGAAAAGTCATCGATCCTGAACAGTTGAAATTTAAAGAAATGGTTGACCCTTATGGGTTAATGAATCCTGGTAAGAGTAAAGTGCTGGAATTCAAGGTAAATTAAAGTGCTGAGTGCTGAGTAAGAACTCTTACCTTGCCTCCTACCTTGCCATAACGATAATTTTTAACACTGAGCTACTTAAACTAATGAAAGGTATTGCGACTGATATTGCATCTATTGTTGGCGAAGAAAATACTGTTCTTTGGGAAAATCTAGAAGCCAGTCAACAAAAACCTATTCAACAGGCGACAACTTCCATAAATCCCCCTAATTGTATTGTCTATCCTCGCACTCAAACACAATTATCTCAAGTTATGGCCACTGCTTATCAAAATAAGTGGCGCGTTCTGCCTTGTGGTAGTCGTAGTAAACTTAACTGGGGTGGTTTAGCTAAAGGCATTGATATTGTAGTCAGTACAGAACACATTAACCAACTCATTGAACACGCTGTTGGTGATTTGACTGTCACCGTGGAATCTGGGATGAAATTTGCCCAACTCCAAGGAATTTTGGCAAAATCACGCCAATTTCTTGCCCTTGACCCCACAGCACCAGATGAGGCAACTATCGGTGGTATTGTGGCTACTGGTGATACAGGTTCTCTGCGACAACGTTATGGTAGTGTCCGTGACCAGTTGTTAGGTATTACTTTTATCCGTGCTGATGGACAAATTGCTAAAGCTGGTGGACGAGTTGTCAAAAACGTTGCTGGCTACGACTTGATGAAATTGTTTACTGGGTCTTACGGTACATTAGGAATTATCAGTCAAGTAACTTTTCGTGTCTATCCGATGCAAGAAGTTTCAGGTACTGTGGTGCTGACTGGTGCAGCCGAGGCTATATCTCAAGCGGCTTCTACGTTGCGGGGTTCAGCGTTAACGCCAACCCAAGCTGATTTGCTATCCACACAACTTGTATCTAACTTAGGGTTAGGTCAAGGATTAGGATTAATTGCCCGTTTTCAAAGTATTAGTGAAAGTGTCAAAGAACAATCAAACCGACTTTTAGAGGTAGGCACACAGTTAGGTTTAAATGGGGCAATATACGCCGATGCCGATGATACTAATCTATGGCAGAGATTGCAAAATCAAATTAATTATCCTCACACAGATGCAGCAATTACTTGCAAAATAGGAATATTACCAAGTGCGGCTGTGGAAATATTAAATCAAGTGAAAATCGGGTTAATTCATATCAGTAGCGGCTTGGGTTGGCTACAATTAGAGGAGCAGAATCAAGTTTTGGAATTGCGCGATCGCACTCAAAATCATCAAGGTTTCTTATCTATTTTAACTGCACCTGTCACAGTCAAACAAAATATTGATGTTTGGGGATATTCTGGTAATGCTTTACCGTTGATGCGTGGCATTAAAGCACAGTTTGATAGCCAAAATATTTTAAGTCCGGGTCGATTTGTAGGGGAAATTTAACTCACTACCACTAAGAAAGCCCTTATGAAACTTATTTTATAGCCCAGCATAAAAGAGTGGCTAGTATGTTTACTCAGCACTTTATATGAAAGAGAGACTCTGATTTTTACTCAGCACTTAGCACTCAGCACTTTCAACTCAGAGGGGAAATATGCAGGTTTCAGAAAATTCTATTAACAATACAGCTAGTATCAAAAATTTACCAGGTTTTGATGCTAATCATCCGCCTGACCCCAAGTTAATTGATACTTGTGTACATTGTGGATTTTGTCTTTCAACTTGTCCTAGTTATCGGGTAATTGGTAAAGAGATGGATTCTCCTAGAGGACGAATCTATCTGATGGATGCAATTAATGAAGGTGAAATTGCCCTAAATACAGCTACAGTTGAACATTTTGATAGTTGTTTAGGGTGTCTTGCTTGTGTGTCAACTTGTCCTTCAGGCGTACAATATGACAAATTAATTTCCGCCACTCGCCACCAAGTTGAACGTAATTATCCTCGCAGTTTACCAGATAAACTTATCCGCCAACTGATATTTTCTTTGTTTCCCAACCCAGATATTTTACGCATTTTACTTGTACCATTATTTGTTTATCAAAAGTTAGGATTTTCTAAGCTATTACAGTCAACTGGCATTCTCAAAAGTATCTCGCCAAGGTTGGCAGCAATGGAATCAATTCTGCCACAAATTACTGCCAAATCTTTTCAAGATAATTTACCAGATATTATTCCCCCCAAGGGACAAAAACGCTATCGAGTTGGGATGATTTTAGGATGTGTGCAACGGCTGTTTTTCTCCTCTGTGAATGAAGCGACAGTGCGAGTATTAACAGCGAACGGTTGTGAGGTGGTAATTCCTAAATCTCAAGGCTGTTGTGCTGCACTTCCCGAACACCAAGGACAAACCGAACAAGCCAAAGCTTTAGCAAGGCAAATGATTGATAGTTTCGCTGATACTGATGTAGATTTTGTCATTATCAATGCTGCTGGTTGTGGACATACTTTAAAAGAATATGGTCATATTTTAGCGGATGATCCAGAATATCGAGAAAAGGCAGAGAATTTTGCCGCTAAAGTCAAAGACGCGCAAGAATTTTTAGCAACTGTTGGCTTAACAGCTAAACTATCACCAATCACAGATAAACCTTTAACTTTGGTTTATCAAGATGCTTGTCATTTATTACATGGGCAAAAAATTAGTCTGCAACCGCGTCAATTATTACATCAAATTCCTGGCGTGACTTTAAGAGAACCTTTAGACGCAGCTTTATGTTGTGGTAGTGCTGGGGTTTATAACCTATTGCAACCAGAAGTCGCTGAGGAATTAGGTAAACAAAAGGTACAAAACTTATTAAATACTGGTGCTAATTTAATTGCTTCTCCGAATCCTGGTTGTGCTTTACAGATTACCAAACATTTAGAATTGCAGGGGAAAAATATTGCTGTGATGCACCCAATGGAATTGTTAGATTATGCAATTCAAGGTGTGAAATTAAGCCTTGGCGACTAGAAGTCGCGGCTACACAGACAAAACCCACCTAGCCTACGGCTTCTGCGAAGCAGTACGTGGGTTCAAAACCTTTGATTTTTGATTAGTCCGCGTGGTGCGCCAAGCGCAATAGGCGGACTTTGTTTGTGTAGTAGTGAATTATATTCGCCCAGAACTTTTAACTATATATCTAAGTATACGCAGTTCATGATGGCTGCTGATTTGGGAATCATAAGCGAGACAACCTTTGTTGAAGGTAGCAGTCCTTCAGCTATTCGTATGGAGACTATAAATGCAGCTAAATACGATAAAGCAGCAATTCCTAGTCAAACTTGATCGCCCATTTATCTTAGCAGCGCTGATTATTCCTCTGGTTCACCTCGGACTAGGATACATGGGTTTATCAATGACATTTGTCGGTGGTGCATCAGCATTTTGGCCCGCGTTGGGTGTATTTGTAGCGGGAATGTTATTAGTAGGCTATCGAGTTTGGCCTATCTTATTTATCAGTGATTTTATTGTTAGTTATATTATTTTTTTTAAACATAATCTTGTAATTAGTACTATTATCCCTGCCGTTAATTTAATTACACCTTTTGCTGCAACTTTTTTAATTCAGCGATTTATTAAGCGGCGCTATTTTTTAGAGCGATCGCAAGATGTTTTTAAATTTATAGTTATCACTATACCCAGTCCCCTAATCAGTTCTGTATTGGCTGCACTGACACTGTGTATGAGTGGGATTGCACCTTGGCCAGTATTTGGTAACGTTTTTCAAACCTGGCTAACATCAGACAGCGCAGGTATTTTAATTGTTACACCTTTACTGTTGGCATGGTTGCAAAAGTCTCCATCACCAAGAAGTTTTCGTCGGCGACAAATTATCGAACTAGCATTTGTCTTACTGTTAATGATGGCGGTTGTTCGAGTCGCCTTTTCTGGGGGATACCCAATTGAATATATGATTATCCCGCCGCTGATTTGGACAGCCTATCGATTTGACGCGCGGATATCGACTGTAGCTGTACTTATTGTCTGTGCGATCGCAGTTTTTGGCACTGTTAACGGTTTTGGTTCTTTTGCTAAACAACCATCGCCAAATGAATCACTCATCTTACTGCAATCATTCATTTGTGTGATTGCTATCACTACTTTTATCATCTCTGCGGTAACTCATGAAAATCAAAAATCAGCCATGATTCTCCGCCAAGCTAATGATGAACTAGAACAGCGTGTAGCAGAACGAACGGCTGAACTCCAAGAAGCTAAAAATATTGCAGAAGTTGCTAATCAAGCCAAAAGTGAATTTCTCGCCAATATGAGCCATGAGTTACGCACACCCTTAAATGGCATCCTGGGTTACACTCAAATCTTACAACGAACTGAAACCTTAACAGAAAAAGGATATAAAGGTATTGAAATCATCCATCAATGCGGTTTTCATCTCTTAACTTTAATTAATGATGTGCTAGATTTATCCAAAATCGAAGCCCGCAAAATGGAGTTACATCCCATTGATTTTCATTTTCCTTCATTTCTAGAAGGTGTTGTGGAAATATGCCGGATTAAAGCTGATCAGAAAGTAATTGCTTTCAATTATCAACCCGACTCTCAAATTCCCATTGGCATTCAAGCTGATGAAAAAAGATTAAGGCAAGTGCTAATTAATCTTTTAGGTAATGCTATCAAATTTACAGATAAAGGCGGAGTGACATTAAAAGTCAATGTCCTGAATAAAATAGAACAACAAGAAATAACTAACTATAAAATTCGCTTTCAGGTCGAAGATACAGGTGTAGGCATGACATCGGCACAATTACAAAAAATATTCCTACCTTTTGAGCAAGTAGGAGAAATTAATAAACAGTCTGAAGGCACTGGATTAGGATTAGCTATTAGTCAAAAAATCGTCTATCTGATGGGCAGTAATTTGCAAGTTGAAAGTCAACTTGGTCAAGGTAGTATTTTCTCATTTGAAGTGGAATTACCAGAAGCAAAACAATGGGCAGAAAGTTCTAGACTTATGCCACAAGGAACTATCACAGGTTATCAAGGCAAAAAACGCACCATTTTACTAGTAGATGATAAGTGGGAAAATCGTTCTGTTCTGCTCAATTTACTAGAACCCATTGGATTTGAATTAATTGAAGCTAGTAATGGAGAAGAGGGAATTAATCAGGCTGTAGCGTCTTTACCTGATTTAATCATCACTGATTTAATCATGCCTGTCATGGATGGCTTTGACTTTATCCGACAAATTAAACAATCTCCTCAGTTACAAAGTGTTGTAATTATTGCTACTTCTGCCAGTGTATTTGATAGTGATCAAAATCAGAGTTTAGATGTTGGTGCAAATGCCTTTTTATCTAAGCCTATTGTTGTGGAAATTTTATTAGAACTACTGCGAGTACATCTGAATTTAATTTGGATTTATGCACCAAGCTCCCAAATTAATGCCAATCGCAACCAAACTAATGTTCAATCTAATTACAATGATTTAACTTTACCGACTGTTGATATATTGAATCACTTATATGATTTAGCCAAAGATGGCAATGTTGATGGAGTATTGCAAGCAGCTAATGATTTAAAAACTGATAATCATATTTATGTTGATTTTGCTCAACAAGTAATCCAACTAGCAGAAAATTTTCAAATGAAAAAGCTACGAGAAATTTTAACTCAATGGATAAATCAAAATAACTAGAATATTAATAGTGTTAATTAGTCTTAATGAAATGCAATATTTTAACCAATGCCAAACTCAGAATTTATTTTAATTGTTGATGATAATCCTACTAATTTGTCAGTATTATCACAAGCGCTAAAAAGTGCAGGTTTTGCGGTGAGAGTAGCTGAAGATGGAGAAAGTGCAATTGAATTAGTGCAGCATAAACCACCAGCACTAATTTTATTAGATGTGCAGATGACGGGAATAGATGGTTTTGAAACCTGTCAGAAACTCAAAGCTGATCCTTTAACCCAAAGCATCCCCATTATTTTTATGACAGCATTAACTGATACTGAAAATAAGGTAAAAGGACTTTCTTTAGGCGCAGTTGATTACATTCCTAAACCCTTTGAACAAGCAGAAGTAATTGCTAGGGTGCGAATGCACTTACAACTCAAGCAATTGACGGATAATCTGGAACAACGGGTAATAGAAAGAACAGCCGCGCTAAAACAGGCACAAGTACAACTGGTACAACAAGAAAAACTGTCGATGCTGGGTCAGTTAGTAGCAGGTGTAGCCCATGAAATGAATAATCCTATTAGCTGCATTGTGAGTAATCTTCCTCCCGCGCAAGAATATGTTGCGGATTTGTCGAAAATTCTGCAATTATGTCAGCAACATTATGAGCAATTACCAGAGGTGATTCAAGATGCGATCGCCCAAACAGATTTAGAATTTCTCTTAGAAGATTTACCAAAACTCCTCAATTCTATGCAGGTTAGCACGCAACGAATTGAAGATATTTCTGTTTCACTACGCAACTTTGCTCGTGCTGACACATCGGTAAAGGTTAAGTTTGATGTTCATGAAGGACTTGAGAGTACATTATTAATTCTGCGCCATCGTCTGAAAGGATTCGGGACGCGACCAGAAATTCAAATTCTCAGACAATATGCTGCTTTACCAAAAGTTGAGTGTTATCCAGGGCAACTCAATCAAGTATTTATGAATATCTTAGCTAATGCCGTTGATGCTTTAGAAGATGTTTGGCAGCAAGAAAAGCAAGTCGATGATTTCTTGATAATCAAAATCTCTACAGAAATGTCCAGCCCTGAATATATCACGATTCGGATTGCTGATAATGGTATTGGAATGACAGACGAGGTGAAACAACGTATTTTTGACAGTTTATTCACCACGAAAGCAGTTGGTAAAGGTACAGGATTGGGATTAGCGATCGCTCATCAAATTGTAGTCGAAAAGCATGGCGGTGCAATTAAAGTTAACTCCCACCCCTATCAAGGTAGTGAATTTGTCATTATCCTGCCTTTCCAATAACAAGATAGGGCGATGAATGGTATTTAATTGCCGAATGGATAAATAGCCTTATTTTTTCAAGCGTAAACCCATATTTTTATGGCATCCGGCGATTGTTATATCAGCAATTTGAGAGGTTTTCATTTATATACTAGACCATTTATAATCCAAGGTAATTACTTGCTTTTATGTCTTTTTTTGCCGTTAAATTATGTCTTTTAAATTTATCTATTTTGTGGCGAATTTCTACCCTGTTTACACAAAAAACTTATATATTATTAATGAGAACATTGCTCTAAAATTAAGCGCCAGATTTTATTAGACAAAAGAGGTTAACTTATGTCCTAAGATAAATAGACAATAACAGATTTTAATCAAAAAAAATATATAAATATTTTAAAATTCATTTTAGTAGTTACAAGAATAAAAACTAATTAAACTTATGTATAAATTGATAATCTCTAGCTTAGATTCTATTCAGAACAAGACGTTTATCCAAAACTTAACTCCAGAGGAAACAGAAACTATATTAGCAGGTGGTTATCCTTATGGTTTTCATATAATCAATATTACTGATAGCCTATCAATAAATGCTGTCGGAGGAGATTATACAATTGAAGCTGCTGGTATAAATTCAATCAGCTATCATGATAATAGAATTCATACTATAGACCACTCAAGGTCTAATAATAATAGTTTTTTCTACTAAGTAAGTGGGTGGAAAATGTTTGTTTCCAACAGCTTATTTAGGAAAAAATGGTAGGAATGCACATCTGTGCATTCCTACTTTGATGTCAATGATAACTTTTCTTGTAGATGCTTTTAACACTTAATAGAAGTGAAAAAACCATTTTCAGAAAGAGTTGCAGTCCATTGGATATAAACAGAAAAAAAGCCAATATCTATCTACGTTTTTGTCGTTTTACCGCATAACCATAAGGTACAGGCCAGTTAGGAACTTCATCTAAGTGACCCTGAGCATGAATAGACCAATATGGGTCGCGGAGCAATTCTCGACCAATCAGAACCAAATCAGCGCAGCCACGAGTAATGATTTGATTGGCATACTCAGCTTCAGTTATCATCCCTACAGCTGCGGTATTGATTTGAGATTCTTGCCGGATTTTGGCAGCAAAAGGCACTTGATAACCCTTTTCTACAGGAATTTTGGCGTGGGGTACTAAGCCACCTGTAGAAACATCAATTACATCAACACCTAAACCTTTTAGTTCACGAGATAAAATTACTGATTGTTCAATATCCCAACCCCCTTCTACCCAATCAGTAGCAGAGATACGAACAAAAAGTGGCATTCCTGGCGGTAAAATCTCGCGTATCCGTCTGGCTACTTCCAGTAATAAACGCATTCTATTTTCTAGAGAACCTCCGTAAATGTCTGTTCGCTGATTACTGAGTGGTGACAGAAAAGAATGCAATAAGTATCCATGAGCCGCGTGAATTTCAATAACTTGAAAACCAGCTTGCAGCGATCGCTCTGCTGTTTGAACAAACGCTGTAATAACTTCTTCAATACCACGTTCATCCAAAGCCTTGGGAACAGGACTATTGTCATGAAAGGGAATGGCACTGGGTGCAATTGTAGGCCAAGCACCTAGTTCAGGTGTTAAAGGTGTACCACCCAACCAGGGAACATGACAACTTGCTTTTCTCCCAGCATGAGCCAGTTGGATACCCGCAACTGCTCCCTGTTGCTGAACAAAACGCACAATGCGGGCTAATGGTTCAATTTGAGTATCATCCCAAAGACCGAGATCACCAGGTGTAATGCGCCCTTGGGATGTGACTGCTGTGGCTTCCACCATAATTAAACCAGCACCGCCAACAGCCCTGCTTCCCAAATGAACAAAGTGCCAATCATTTGCTATTCCATTCTCAGCGGAATATTGACACATAGGTGACATGGCCACACGATTTGGCAAAGTTAAATCGCGAATTTTGAAGGGACTAAATAAGTCTAATTCAGGTATTTCCTGATCATGTAAACAAGCTGATTCACCTCCAGAAGAACGCGTGAATTCTAATCCCCTTTGCTCTAGGGATGATAAATTTGTCACATTATCTGTATTCATATCTTTAATTAAATTCCTCTAATCTGTGAGCTATAGCTGTACTTAGTTTAGGTTCGGACAATGGTTGATTGTTCAAAGCCTCGAAGATATAGGGTTTATACTCAGCACTTTACTATAACAACTTGTTTGTATTTGGTGTATACCGTCAGCATCTGTTCATTTTACGCGCTAGTTGGCTCTAAATAACCGTGGTTTTCTGGCTCAAAGAGCTTGGCGGGTTAACTCCTCTGTTTCTTTAACTACTCGTAAATATTTACCTACATTTAAACCATTGCGATACAAGTATCACCACTACCTACGGTTAGACCAACTCCACAACTAACTAAATAAGCGCCTAAAAGTCTAGCAAGTTCGGTATCTTTCCAATATTCTAAATAAAAAAGTAAATTTACTTAAATTATAGTTTTTTATTTACTCATATCTTGCACCTCTACGTATAAATACAGGTAAAGTCAAAAGATGCGCGATAAAGATACCTTACTTTTATAGGCTATTGTCGCTAAATCAAGGCTTTTGCTTTTTTACAGAGTAATAAAATTACATCAATTTTTCTTGGTGCAAGATGTGAGTTTAACTGCATATCTCATAAGCAAATAACCCTGCGCTAATACCATTTCACGAAAAAAATGAGACAAATTTATGGGTTTTTCATTCTTTCCCCCTGCCCCCTGTAGTCTATTTGTATAAAACTTAAAGTGAAACGGTTCAAGGGGCGACAATCGCCTCTAAAGCAAGCCAGATAAAGGTTTTAGGCTTACAAACCCCTTAAAAAATTTGGGTGCTTATTGAGAATGAACTGTATAGGGATAGTAGACTTTTCTATGGAGAGCGGTTTCGTGGTAAAAAAGAACGGTCTCGTAATTTGACCAAGACCGTCATAATAATGCTGGCATCATTCTACCAAAACTTCTTAGAAAAATACCTAAATAAAGCACAGTTAATCACCCTGAAGATGTTGGTGTGGTTGTTACAAAATCAGAAGCAGGTAAGGATAGAAAGACTGGCAGCGACGCTACCTTTACCTATACAGCAAAACAGTCGTAGACGGCATTTACAAAGGTTTTTAACACTGAATGCCTTAAGTGTAGTATTGTTGTGGTTTCCGATTATTGAAGCAATAATTAACCAACATTTTAAACAGGGGTCACAATTAACCATTGCAATGGATAGAACACAGTGGAAAGAAAACAATGTGTTGATGGTGAGTGTAATTTACCAAAAGAGAGCTTGGCCAATATATTGGTGCTTGTTAGAGAAAGAGGGTAGTAGCAACTTAGAAGAACAGCAAAAAGTATTACGTCCAGTAATCCGCTTATTAAAAAAGTACAAATTAGTAATTATTGGAGACAGGGAATTTCACAGCGTCGAACTAGCGCAATGGCTCCACAAGCAGAACCTCAGTTTTGTATTTCGTCAAAAGAAGGACACGACTTTTCGAGAGAAAAGGCAAAAATTTCAACCTTTAAGTAACATTGAGATTTATCCTGGTGTCCACCAATTTTACACAAATGTTAAGGTGACTCAAAAGCAAGGGTTTGGTTGTTTCAATTTGGCTGTTTATTGGAAAAGGAAGTACAGAGGTAAACAAGATAAAGAAGCTTGGTATTTATTAACTAATTTGCCTGATTTCAATACTGCTCTCAAAATCTATGCTCAACGTTTTGGGATTGAAGCTATGTTCAAAGATTGTAAAACAGGTGGCTACAATTTGGAAAGCTCTCAAGCCAGTCCTGATAGACTTGTACGTTTAATCTTTTTGATTGCTTTAGCAATGACTAGTGCTTGGATACAAGGTCAAAAAATTAAATTACAACGACAACAATCTTATGTTTGTCGCTCCCAAGAGCAAGGTAAAACTGAAAAAAGGCACAGCAACTTTTGGATAGGTTTATATGGTTTTAATTGGATAGTTGCGTGGCAAGGGTGTCAAGCATGGGTCGAGGCACTAGTCGGTTTGATTCGCAATAAGCGGGCATATTATCAGCGAGGTTTAAAGGCTATTAAGCTTATACAGCAAGCACTTTAGGGAGCTTGTCGCCCCTTGAAGTGAAACGGTATGAAGTACAAACTAAACCCGCCTGCGCGGGTTTTGAGATAGTCCGCCTATCGCCAAGCGCGATAGGCGGACTTAGTTTGTATGCAAGATGAACCGCGATTTCCAATCGCCTGGTATATCTTCCAAAAGTCGATGCTTCCCTCTCTCATCAGCAGGATGGAGTATTTCAAAAAATTCATCACCTTATAAAAGTAATTTTCTGAAAACAATTTCTTCCTCAAGAGGTCTAAATAATGACGGCTACAAATGAGAAAAATAAAATTCGTTACGCAGTTGTTGGTTTAGGTTGGTTTGCACAAGAAGCCGCCTTACCTGCATTTACTAATACCGATAACTCTGAATTAGTTGCTTTAGTTTCTGATGATGCGACCAAACTCAAAGAAATTAGCCAAAAGTATGGCATTCAGCATACTTACTCTTATGAGGAATATGAAGACTGTTTAACTAGTGGTGAGATTGATGCTGTTTATATTGCTTTACCCAATCACTTACATCGGGAATATACTGTGCGAGCAGCTAATCAAGCGATTCATGTGCTGTGTGAAAAGCCGATGGCTGTAACCGACGAAGAATGTGAGGCTATGATCAAGGCTGCAAAAGATAACGGTGTTAAGCTGATGATTGCTTATCGATTACACTTAGAACCAGCCAACTTGGAGGCTGTAGAAATTGTGCGATCGCAGCAAATTGGTGAAGCGCGTGTTTTCAACTCTGTTTTTACTCAACAAGTCGAAGGCGGTAATATTCGTTTACGCAACGTTACAGGTGGCGGAACTATCTATGACATTGGTATTTACTGCATTAACGCTGCACGTTATCTATTTCAAGATGAACCAACCGAAGTATTTGCTGTAGCTGCTAGTAAAGGCGAACAACGCTTCAGCGAGGTAGAAGAAATGGCCAGCGTGATCTTACGCTTTCCTCATGAACGACTGGCGACCTTTACCTGTAGCTTTGGAGCCGCTAAAGTTTCAACTTATCAAGTTGTTGGCACTAAAGGCGATTTAAAAGTAGAATCCGCCTATACATGGCATGGAGAACTTAAGCATTACCTCACAATTGATGGTGAAACCCAAGAGCGTACTTTTGAACAACACGATCAGTTAGCGGCTGAATTCAAATATTTCTCAGATTGCATTCTCCAAGACCAAGACCCAGAGCCATCGGGAATCGAAGGATTGAACGATGTTCGCATCATTCAGGCAATCTACCAATCTATTGAAACAGGTCAACCAGTGCCTGTGCAAACTCGCGATCGCTCTCAACGTCCTACATCAGATCAAACTGTTAAACGTCCTGCTAACGAAGATCAGCCAGCGCTAATTCGTGCTGCTGCACCTTCCGGTAATTCTTAACGCAGCCTGTGAGTGGGAAACATTGAGTACAACCAACTGCCAGCCTAAACAGCAAGCAGTTGGTTTTGCTATAGTAAGTAACTACGCAAAATTAATTACATAATGTCTCTGCATTCGCAATGACATTATGTAATTAATTTTGTTTAACTAGTTAATCTGATGTGATACTAGGTAGAGATAATGATGATTTCTAGTTAATTCCACAGTACATGAGGCAGCAAAAATTTTAGCAAATGCTATCGTGTGATGTTATTTCTCTTCCTTTTCTATTTCCTTGTCTGGACGTTGGATAGCTGGAGGATAATCCACAAATTCTTGGGTTCTCGTAGTATTTGTAGTTGCTCCTTCGAGTAACTCATCCTCTGGATTCACAGTTTTATCAGCAGCCATATCCATCCGGCCTTCAGCGTTAGTATTAGGTTTGTCCCCAGTCCCTTTATGACTTGCATGACCACTAGGCATAACTATTTTCTCCACAGTGATATTCTAGAGATTCACACTCCCAACCTAAACTGACACACTCTACATCAGACACTATCAGAAGACTTAAATCTAAGTTAGATGAATACTGATGTCTCTGTCGGAAGATAGCAAATTGGTGAGTGCCTAGTTACCTTGATGCAATATTTGCAACCTAAGTTTTGGGACTGAATCATTGATTTGAATAAAACTTACAAATCAACACACACTGATTCAATTTCATTTGCTTGAATAGCTATATTGATAGAATTGAAATTCATGCTTCTGGACTATGGCAAGTAAATATATAGACGTGCAGGAATACACTGTTAGAGCGCATAAAAGACAAATTCACACTAGGGTCTTTCACTTTGTCTGCAAAGAATGCAATCAGACAACCAAACGCGAGACGTATGGCCCCCGTCCTTTATATTGCGAAAGCTGCCGTCCTCCACAACCTCCGCGCAAATCCACACAGTCCTCTCAAAAAGCCAAACCAAGACCAATGACTTACACAAGTGATACCACTTTGGGTTGATTTAACGCTTTATGAAACCGCAATTGGAACCCCCTCCCCAAACCTTAATCTCGCCGTTGTTGGAATTACGAGACTACTATGCTCGTCTTGTAGAAGAGTACGGAACTCTATATAATCAAGCGCGATCGCAACTCAACAATGTGGAAGGTTTATTGTCTAGCTGGTCTTCATCATCAGAAGTTGACAATAAGCTGCTGACAGTTGAAGTCGTGAACGAAATGCTGTCTGCTTCCAAAGAAGACTTACTTCTATCTCCGTCTGACAGCGAATTAGAAACCCATTCAGCATCACCACAGCCAGACTCGGAAGAATTAGAACTGGATAGTTCTGCGACTGCAACGATAAACATCAACGAGTCCCCAGCGATAGAAACCATTAACTCGCTGAATAACGTAGACATTCCTATGTTGAGCGAGTATCGATCTTTAACTCGGATGGAAGCAATTAAACAGTTATTTGAGCAACATTTGGGTACAGTTTGTCACATAGATTTTATTGTGCGATCGCTTTATGGTGACTTAGAACCCCATGTATTTAAGGTGGTCAAAGGTAGAGTTCAATCTTCACTCACCCAAGGTAGAGAAAGACAAGCTTGGTTTGGCATCCCCAATGAGCCTGGTTGTTATACCCTAGATTTGGGTTTGGTGAATACCAATCAAACCAACAATAATTCTAAAACTGGCAAAAGTAAGAAGAAGCCTGTGATAGTGCCACAAACAAAAGTTGTTCCTATGCTCAAAGCTTTTGAAGGACAATTTTTGATTGATGCCTTAAGTATTTTCTTTCGGCAAAATCCGGGGAAAGTTTTTGGTGTGGCTGAAGTCATCGCTGGCATTTATGGCAACCTAGATGCGGAAGAAGTCAGAGAAGTAAAAAGCAAGGTACTAAATGAACTCTCACGAGGTTATCGGACAGGACGATTTGCGAGAATGCCCGATACAGTCGGCTTTTATACCTTGGATACTAAGTTAGTCCGCAAGACTTCAGGCTGAAATGAGGGCAGAAGTTGAAATACTTTACTCTGCCCAATTTAAGCTACGCTGAACTGCTTTTTGCCAAGTAGCAAAGTTAGCTAAGGCGTTATTGCTAGATTGATTAGGTTCAAAGATGCGGTCTATTTGCCGTTGACTAACTAATGTTGTGTAGCTGTCCCAAAATCCAGCTGCTAAACCAGCGGCAAATGCTGCACCTTGTACTGTTGTATCGCGCATTTTTGGTCGTTCTACGGGAATCCCCAAAACATCGGCTTGGAACTGCATGAGAAAGTTGTTTTCACAAGCGCCGCCATCGACAATTAACCGCCCCATTGGTGTAGGAGAACAAGCATTAATAGCTTGCACAACTTCTACAACTTGGTAAGCGATCGCTTCTAAAACAGACCGCACTAAATGTTGGGGTTGGACGCTGGCGGTAATCCCTAAAAAGGCTCCTCTGGCGCTCATATCCCAATAAGGCGCACCCAATCCACTAAAGGCAGGTACAAAGTACACACCACCGTTATCGGGAACTTGGTTAGCCATTGTTTCAGTTTCTGCGGCTGTCTTGATCAGTTTGATGCCATCGCGTAACCATTGGATACAAGCGCCACTAGTAAACATACTTCCTTCTAAGGCATAACCAATATCTAAATTACCGCTGTGGTTTTGCGTCCAAGCCAAAGTAGAAATTAGTTGATGTGGCGATCGCACAATTTCTGAACCAGTATGGGCTACCAAAAAGCTACCAGTGCCGTAAGTACATTTCATTAAACCGGGACGATCGCAGCCATGACCAAATAATGCTGCTTGTTGGTCGCCTAAAATAGCGGTGATGGGAATTTCTACACCCAGCAAAGTTTGATCAGTCACACCAAATTTGCCTAAGCTGGGTTGAATCTGTGGCAAAATCTGAGCCGGAATTTGTAAGATTTTGAGTAATGTTTCATCCCAAGCGCAGGTTTTGAGGTTCATTAACATTGTGCGGCTGGCGTTGCTGTGGTCGGTCGCATGGACTTTCCCGCCTGTTAATTTCCATAACACCCAAGTATCAATCGTACCTGCCAAAACATTGTTTAAATCAAGGTCTGCAACGTTTTCTAATAGCCATCTCAACTTAGTTGCCGAAAAATAAGCATCAATCACCAAGCCAGTGCGATCATAAATGTCTGCTGCATAACCTTGTGTTTGTAATTGATGACAAAGCGGTGCAGTACGGCGGTCTTGCCAGACAATAGCTTTATGTAGGGGCTTACCAGTGGTTTTATCCCAAATTAAGCAGGTTTCCCGCTGTACAGTCAATCCCAAGGCGGCTATTTCTGATGGCGAAATTTGCGCCTGAGCGATCGCATTTTGCATCACCCAGCAAGTATCTTGCCAAATTTCTTTGGGGTCATGTTCTAACCAGCCCGGTTGGGGATAATACTGTGTGAGTTCTTTATATGCTTGCCCAACAATTTGACCTGCTGTGTTAAACACAAAAGCACGGTTGCCTGTTGTACCCAAGTCCAAAGCCAAGATATAGCCTGATGATGGAGATGTGCTGTCCAAGGTTACTGATTAAGTATGAAGTGTGAAGTATGAAGGATGAAATATACTTTATATTGTTTGGGTACAAATATCACAAGCTATTGGACTGACATAACACATCATCATGTTTCTACATTTTTTGCCAGTCTTCTCGACTCAGACCGTAAACTAACACCTCAGTTTTGAAAATTTCTGTTGTCCCTTGCAGTTTTTCGCCTAACTTTTGTGCTACACGCACAGAAGCAGTATTTTGGGGGTGAATCAAACTAATAATATGCGATCGCTGTAATTGGGTAAAAGCATAGTTTATGGCTACTGTTGCGGCTTCTGTAGCAAAACCACGTCCCCAATAAGCCCAACGCAACGACCAACCAATCTCAAATCCTGGCCAGCCTTCTGGTTGCCAAAAGCCAATCCGACCAATCATCTCACCAGTTTGGCTTTCTTCAACAGCCCACAATCCATAGCCCCGCAGTTGCCAATGACCAACTATCATAGCCATATTCCGCCAAGACTCCTCACGAGATAAAGGTTGACCAGCACCGATATAGCGCATTACCTCTGGATGGGCGCACATATCAGCGTAAGCATCCAAGTCTGCTTCACAAAACCCCCGCAGGATGAGGCGTTGAGTTTTCAGTTGAGGAATCATAGTAATTGGTAATTGATTTATTCTGACTTCTGAATTCTGACTTCTGAATTTTTCAAAATTATGTGTTTTTTGGCATCAAACGTAATTAAACCTTGTTGTTGTAATTTACCAAACAATCTTGTAATTGTGACTCTGGTAGTACCGCAAGCACTAGCTATATCTTCATGAGTAAAGCGCACGCTGAAGCGAGTCCCACTTTCTATCTGTTCACCTACTTCCTGTTTCAAAAGCTCTAATAAATAGTTCAACCTGTCTTCTACTAATTGTTTTTTAGAGATAACTAAAAATGATTCTGTCTGTTGTAACCGCTGATTGATTTTGGGTAATAAAGTATGACTAAGTTTTGGGGTTACTAATATTTCTGATGCGTAAATTGGTACTAACTCAACATCTGATAAAGCTGTAGCTTGGTAAATGGATAGAGAAGTCATACTAGAACCAAATACCATTTGTGTTTTTGCCAACCCTAGCAAGACTTCTTCGCCAGTTTCACTAAAGGTGCTGAGTTTGACCAAACCTCGACAAATATACCAAACAACAGAGTTATTGAGAGAAATATTTTCGCCTTTAGAATGTTTGTATCTAGGGCGATTCTCAATCAAATCGCTGTAATTCTTGGCTGATTGTAATTCTGTTGGCTGGCGATCGCCAATATTCCGGATTAACCAGAGTAAATGTACAGCTTGAGTCTGCTGATCCCGCACTACTTTAACTGTGAAGGCTGCATCAAAGTACTCGCCATGACGTTGTTGCAAGCGAATAACTAACTCTTTGGTTCTATCTGTATGATGTAGCTGATTAAGTTCATGGCGAAAGTGCTGTCGTTCTTCTAGACAAACAAAGTTAATCATTGCTTTGCCGATCAGAAACTGTCTGGAAATATTCAGCAGTTTAGCAGCGGTTAAGTTAGCGTTTTCAATAATACCTTCTGGATTAGTGACTAAATAGCCATCTGGTGCATACTCGAATAAATCTTGGTAATGTTGGCGTTCTGTTTCTAGTAAATTTTGTGTTTCTTTTAAAGCTTCATTTTGTTGATATAGTTCTTCTGCTGCTAACTGTACCATCTTAGAAGTACTATAAAGTTCTTGAAAAGCCTGTGGTAGCATATCGGGAGGAATCCAAGGCAAAATACTAGCAGTTTGGTACAGATCTGCTAGAGGTTTGTGCAAGGCTTCTAAACGTTGGATAAATAGTTGTATATTCATCTTTTATTGCCGCTACTTACTTGCAGATATTCAGCGAAAACACCACAGATTAATAATTATAGAAAGCAGAAAAAATCTATTATTTTCAATACTTTCTATTATTTTGTATGAATTATTAATATATCTATTAATAATATTTTGTTTGAGTTGTGTAACTAAACAAAAAAACGTGTTTGATGATTTTAAATACTATAACTTTATTTTGTTATGCAGATTATCAAACATGGATATCATCTTGATAACTGTTCCGTATTCAAAATTATTTATTAACACAGCTTTAGCCCAAACTCATATTACAGCTTATTGGTAGACTTTAAGTGCAATTTTGTGACAAAAATTTAGTATTTAGCGAAAAGCTTTAAGAGGATGTCTGAGAAGTATTAAATATTTTGCCTGACCCCCCCTAGCCCTCCTTAAAAAGGGGAGCCACTGCGTTGCGGTGAGCAGTCCGTTGGGCGGGCAATGCCCGACTTGTACCCCTACGGGGAAGCAAGCTACGCGCAGCGTCTCCGATTAGGAGAAGGAACTGCGAACCCGAAGGGAGGTTCCCTCCGTTGTAGCAAGTAGTATGGATTTAGGGGGATCTACAAGTCTCAAATACAACATCAAAAAGTTTTCAGACATCTTTATATCAATATTTTATTATCTACATAATTTATCTTTACCTAAAGCTTACTCTGTAAAGATTAGGGGTTATTTTATAAACTTGTTAGTGGGTTATTATTGAGCCAGTTCTAATTCGTCTATAGAACTCATCTGTGAATGGAAAAAATTACTAGTCTTACATACCCGACTTGTCATAAAATCGGGTATATTGTGGTTCAGGAATAATTTAGAACTGCTATGGCTTAACAATAGATGTTAATTTTTGCCTTAGCTTCTATCAAAAGAATAAAACTGCTACTACCGTAGGTATAACCTGATTTGTCGTTAACAAAGGTGGAATTACTGCATTTCTGCTAACGTAAACCATCATTATCAATAGCACTGTAGCCATCGTTGGTTAAAAGTCCCAGCCAAGGGTCAGAACTAGGAGTCAAAAAAAGTTGAGCGTAAACTTTATCGTTCAACTTAGCTAAGTTACTAGTTTGATTATCTTGTATAAACCATTGATGAATTTGGCTGTGCAGCATATATTCATTTCTGACGGTATCTAAAGCCATCAAAATTTCAAATTTGTTGACTATTTTCGGCAAACTTTCGGCGGCGGTTTTGGTAGATGAAAACTTTTTTGCACCTATCAAAGAGATGCTGTTTTGATCTAGTTTGGCATCATTGGCATAAAGTTGAGCAATTTTGTTCCAAGCTTGTTGGTCGGTAATTGCTGCTAAGGTCTGGCGATTTACTTCAGCACCAGAACGCAGAACATTCAGCATTGGGTTTTCTACAGCCATTTTAGTTACCGCCAGAGAACCTGCAATTTCTGCTGTTGGTGATGGGTTTTCTACCAGTCTTGGAGGAGATTGAATACCTAAGCGGGATAAATCAGCAGTCCATTGAGTTTGGATTGCATTCAGGCGATCGCTATGGTATTTCTTTAAGAAAGCCTGACGCTCGGTGCTAGAAAGTTTGCTGTATTCTTTTGCTGCAACTTCAGCCTGTTGTAGTTGGCGCAAAAAAGCTTTGGGGCCGTAGAGTCCAGGAATTGCATCAATCGGACGACCAGAAGCATCTAATATATAGTGAATGCTGTTCCCTGTGATTGTTCGCTCTAGTTTGCGACCATCCCCAAAATCAATTGTAACTTTGGGTACAGGACGGACTGACTGCCAGTGTAAAATAAAGCGGTTTTGTAAAGCTTGAGCAATTGCTGCATTGGGATACAGCGCTACTCGAAAAAACCGACTATTAGCACAACTTAAATCTTGATCTAGTCTACCTAACAAACGCAGAGATAAAATTGGTTTACCACTAGCTTTAGCTGCTGCTTTAGCTGCTTCTAAATCAGTGTACCAGTATAACCGCGAAGCATAGCAGTCTCGCTGTTGACAAAGTTCATCTAAGGCTGCACGAATTTCGGGATTTGGGATAGCTGCATTTAAAGTGCGAGGATTAAGTTCATTTTTGTGGGAATCCAAGAATTTTTGCAATCCCTGATTTCCTTGTTTGCGTAACACAGCAACTTCTTGAGATAGCAAAGAAGTTTCATTTACAGGCGTTTGCGCTTTCGCTGTTGACCAAAAATTTAAAATCACCAAGGTCAAAACAAAGGCATTTGTAAAGTTTTTTAATGTCATATATTTTCCATAAAGAGAAGTTGGAGATGGTGAAAAACATCTATTTTTGAGTCTAAATCAGCAGATTCAGATGTTATTTTTATAGCTCAACTATAGCTGCGATCGCCAAATACTCAGTTTCGTAAGTAATTCTGAAATATAAAGACTTAATATATACTTTTAAAGTTTCTGCTTGCAACAAAATTTTATACAGCTAATATACGTCTATTTATTGAATTTTAGTGAAGTTTCGATATAGAAAACATAATTAAAATGATTGTTGATAAAAAATTCATATATTTAAGCTGTATATATCCTTAAATATGCGAATAAATCATCTTTTGCTAAAGGTTAGCAACCGCAATAAAATCAGTACTTTTGCTCTTTAACTATTATCTGGTTTTCTTTTATATTGCTGATAGTTGCGTTATCTTGCTTCCCAAACAAACCCCATAACTATTATATTAGTGTGCATCTATCGGTTGAGTTTTTAGTTACTTTTTAGATGAGTTTTATTGAGTAATTGCTTTGAAAATAGCAACATAATGATCTATTTATCATGAAAATAAAACTCAAAATTTTGGCTTATAGCATAACGCAACATATACCAGTTTTAAGTTCCAACACTAGACCACTGCAATAATGAACCAATATAGTTGTCCTCTCCTAGCACTACTCTTAAGTGTAGTCTCTAGTTTCGTCTGCATTCCATGTCATGCTCAAGTTACTACAGAAGCAAAATCTGAGCTAGATAATAATAATTTGCCTGAGAAAACATCATTTAATAATAATGAAGTATTGCCAGTAAATATTACAGATGATTCTGCAACTGTTAAATCAACTGTTATCTCCGATAAGTCTGAAACTACAGCTGCTGTAACTGGTAATCAAACTAATCCTCAACCTACATTTCGCATTCCTATCAGCAGTCGGATTTTTGCTTCCCCTTCGATGCAACAGTAAAATCAGCTTTTATTTTCTTAAAATTGGAAAACTCAGATCCCTGAATTCTTTGAGAAGTCAGGGATCTATTTATTTACTAATTATTTAACGCCGTGTTTAACTTTTTCTCAAACCTAACCCCCAACCCCTTCCCTTGTAGGGAAGGGGAGTAAGAATCAAAGCCTCTCTCTGATGCGGGGAGAGGAATGGAAGTGGGGTTTCAAAAATAAGTCGCACATCAAGTTATTTAAGACTGCTGTAGCAGAACTTGTTCATAACGTTTTCCAGCAATATCCCATGTAAATTCTGTTTCGACTAATTGTCTACCGTAATCAGACAATTCTGAACGCAGTTGGGGATGATCAAACAGCTTGCTAATAGCTGTAACATACTCTGCTGGTGTATTGGCTCGAAAAGCGCGTAGAGGTTGGTCTGCAATATCGACAGCTAATCCTTCCAAACCGCGATCGCTGGCTACTACGGGTACACCAGCAGCCATTGCTTCCAAGGTTTTATTTTTAATCCCAAAACCAGTTCTCAGCGGGACTACACAAACCGTAGACTGATGCAAGTATTCTGACATTGAAGCCACACGACCAGTCACAATTACGCCGGGAAGATTTTTCAACTCTAAAACTTCTGGTGTGGGTCTAGCACCAACAATACTAAATGTGGTGTCTGGATAATGGGTTTGTAATTTTGGTAAAACTTCCACAGCAAAAAAGCGTGCTGCATCTATATTATGTGAAGCATCCATCGCGCCGACAAAGATTAATTTATGTCCACC
The DNA here is from genome assembly GCF_002897135.1 of Nostoc cycadae WK-1. Taxonomy (NCBI): domain Bacteria; kingdom Bacillati; phylum Cyanobacteriota; class Cyanophyceae; order Nostocales; family Nostocaceae; genus Nostoc; species Nostoc cycadae. The sequence continues at coordinate 193,209 of NZ_DF978425.1, forward strand.
TGGATCTTGGTGACGACAGGGAAACAATTCTAAATCGACACCGTTGGGAATAACTTTGATTTCTAGTTCAGGACGCAGTTTCAGAAATTCTTGGCGATCGTCTTCGGTTGTCACCACAATGTTAGAAAATTTATTACAGTAACGCTGTTCGTAGCGTTTGAGAACCAGAGATAAATAAAGGCGATCGCGCAGTGCATTTTGCGCCGCACCCATTTCTAGATGATCACGAATCCAGCCGTATACGGAACTGTGGACATCAACCACCGTATTTACACTATGACGGTACTCTGGCTGAATATAAATTTCATTAACACTATGTTCACAAGTAATCACATCACACTTACCAGCCCGGACGTATTCATCGACACAAGCTTGAATCTCTGGAGAATAGCGATGGAGAACATTTGGCGGTGTGGCTTTGAGTACTGATTCTATAAAGCGCACTGTCTTACCAAATAAACGAGCGATCGCATTTTTTTCTTGGGGTTCTGGCGGTAAACTAAAAACAATCAATTCACCTACATATTTCCGTAATTCCTCTATCTCGGCTAATGTTGTTTCCTTGTTATTCTGTGTAATCAACGTTACGTCGTGGTTATATTGAAGATATCTCAGTAAATTAAAAGTTCTAATTTCTGTTCCTCCACGACTGGGCGGATATGGAAATGTAGACGATAGCATTAATATCCGCATATAATTTTGCATCTCCTTTTTCTAGTAAATATTGTTATGCAATCATTGCGCTAATCGATAATACTTTAACTTTTATTTTGTTAAATGTAAGCTGATTCATCTCAAGTCATTATCCTCATTTTATTTAACCAATCTCCCACAAAATTATCATCACAAAATATGAATAACAAACCGCTTTTGTCTATTATTACTCCTACCTTGGGTAAGTTTTCTGACTATTGGCTAGAAAATCTTTTAAAAGTGGAAGGTTCCGTTCAATTTATTTTAGTTTATCCACCTAAAGTCAAACCCAAAGCAATAAATGACCCCAGAGTTACAGAAATAATTAGTACCTACAAAGGTGAGATGCCACAAAGGTTTGTAGGTTTACTCAATGCTCAAGGAGACTATATTCTAGCCTTAGATGATGATGATTATGTACATCCCCAAGTATGTGAATTATTAGCTAAATATTTTCAACGGTTTCCTGCAAGTTGGATTCTGCGTTTACAAAAGCTGAATATAGATATGAATGATGAAAAACGTATCCAACAGCCTTGGGCAGAAATTCCTGATGTGGAACAACTGGAAATATGCAAAAAAACTCCTGAAAATCCTTATCCTTATCAAAAAGGTAACTACAAAGGTTTATTAGAAGTTCCCATTGCTCCTTTAGATAAAAATTTTGATTGGCGTTATCTTTTCTGGCCATTTTTAACCAGAAAAGACAACGAAGGTTATCATGTGGAAAATTTTAACAACGTTGTTTGGCGAAATGATTTAATTCAGCAAGCCCTTCCTGAACTTTCACACGCCACAAAAGTTATGGGAGCCGTGACGTGGATACCCTCAAGTGGATTTGATAGATTATCTGGTTTATTTGTCCAGGCTAACTTTTTCGAGAAAGATGCTATTATCGGTCACTGGATGCCAAAACCAGAACAAATTAGATATATAGATAAAGATCCCGCTTTAAAACCACCGAGATTTCATGTGATTTCTGATGCCTTGTTAATTAAACACTTTCCTCAATATGGTTATTTATGGAATCTTGTGTTTAGCAAGTTATATGCTGTTCCCAGAACAGCTGGGAAATTAATCAGGTTAAAGTTAGTGAAAAAGGCACAGAAGTAGACGTAGAGTGGGCATTTTCAGTCCATCTTTCAATCAACGTACAATACAGTAGTTTATGCCCATCTGACAGATATCTAAGTTTTTGCAAAAATCAAATATCATTCCTAAATTATTATGAGTATTTTTGCTTAATACTTGTCAGATACAGACAAGAAAAAAGCCGCTGCAACTCAGCGTTGCAGCGCTTTCGGTGTGGTATGAGGAGCTTAACTACATATCATGATCTGACTTTTCCCGTTAAGTCTCGAAACATGGATATAGTAAGAGTTTCAGCACACAAGTCTATTATCAATAAAAAATGTTTAATGAGAATATAACAACGGGAAAATAGGACTTTTAGGATAGCACTCCTGATCGCGATCGCTGTGATAGAAAGATAACGGGAAAAGTCAGATATCATGATACGGTAGCTGACTAGTTTGCTACATCCTCGTAACAATTTTGGTAACAGAAATTTTTAGCAAGCACAGCCATAACTCCCAGTTGTACTCTTTTCAGACAAAATAAAAACCGTAGAAAAATATAATTTCTACGGTTTTATAGTGTGGTGTGAGGAGACTTAACTAATCTCATCATATAACCCCTAGAAAGATTATTGACTCACTCTTAATAAAATTTGCAGCAAGATTATCGTTTGATGACATAACTCTCAATGATGAGGGATTTAATTTTTTCTGGAGTTAATTTTTAGATTAAAGCACCACCACAACTAGAACCACTTCCAGCGGTACAACCGTAGCAATAGGGGGCTGTTTGTACCTCCGAAACTAAGTCTAAACTACTAGCTGCTAACAACTGAGTAACTGTTAAGTTTTCCCCATTAGCATTTTTCGCTGGTAGATTCATCATTTGGTTAAAATCGCAATCATAAACATTGCCTAAATAATCAATCGAAAGTTCATTACGACACATTAAATGCTCAATGGTGCTGGCATTAAAATGGGCTTCTAAAAACTGTAGATAGGGAATGTAGATTTTTTTGCGCTCTAAATACATTTTAGTTCTACCTACTGGTAAATTTGTAATGGTAAACAAATTATTAAATTTAATATTAAACTTGTCTTTTAAAAAACTTTTATAATTTTGCTCTAAATTATTTTGTTCAGGAGATAAAGCAAATTTTTCATCTGTAGGCAACTGAGGATTATAAACTAAATCTAATATTAAATTTGGGTCTTGACTATAGCCAAGTTTGTTGAGTAACTGCAAAGCTTTGATAGAATCATCAAAAACCCCAGCGCCACGCATTTTATCTACATTATCTGCTAAATAACAGGGTAAAGAGGCAACTATTCTGACTTGATTTTGCGCGAAATATTCTGGTAAATACCCAAAACCATCTACAAAATAAATGGTCAAATTAGAGCGAACAATTACCTGCTTATTAGTGACTCTCGCTGCTTCTACTAATGGTTTAAAACCATAATTCATTTCTGGTGCGCCACCAGTCAAATCAACAATCTCAATTTCGGGAAATTGATGAATTAATTCAATTAATTGTGTGCAAACTTCTGGAGAAAGTTCTTCTGTGCGTTTTGGGCTGGCTTCAACATGACAATGACTACAAGCAAGGTTGCAGCGTTTACCCAGGTTAATTTGCAAGACAGTAATTTTCTTTTTAGTTAAAGGTGCATTTAATTTATGATTGAAGTTAGTAACTATTGAGGTAGTTTGCATAAGTTTATTTTCCTAATTTTAAATAAACACAATACAGGTAAAGATAAATCTTTAACCTTGTAATAATCTATAAGCTATACCACTAATAATTGCGGTAGCTGGTAAAGTAAAAATCCAGGCAATAATTATTTGCAAGAAAACACGTGAATTAACTTTTTTTTCAGTTAAGCCGACACCAACAATAGAACTAGCTGCAACATGAGTTGAGGAAATAGGTAGACCAAAACAAGTAGCTGCGATCGCTAAAAAGCCAGTCACCAGATTGGCAGATAAACCTTGAGTAGAATCTATCGTGGTAATTCTTGTACTCATAGTTTCAGCAATTCTTTGGGAGTTGAGTAAGCCGCCTAACCCCACTGCCATTGCGATGGTTAACATTCCGCCTTGAATGGAAAAATATTCAATAATCAGAATAATAGAAACTAGTTTGGGTGTTTGATTTATGCCTCTGGCAAAACTGACTACTCCAGCACTGATAAAATGCAAAGTATCTAGAACTTTTTGATTGGCAAACCAGTTAAATCGAGAATTAAAATATGCAATTAACTTATAAAGACCTGCTGCTAAGAAAATGGCGATTATAGGACTAAAGAATAAAGGGAGAAGAAAAGACTTTACTAATACAGCAAAATTAACCTTGAGACCGATCGCCACTAATCCCGCCCCTAGTAACCCACCTGTTAAACTGTGAGTTGTAGAAATCGGGAATCCAGTCAAAGCAGCCATCAACACCGTTACACCAGATGCGATCGCTACTGCTAAATGAATTTCTGGTACATTAGCAATTTCATCTGGAAAAATACCTTGTCCAGAAAATTTTTGTACTAATGTACCAGCCATAAATATTGAGGCAACTGCACCAGCAAAGGTCATAATAGTTGCCCATAAAATTGCTGTTTGGTAGCTAGTTGTACCGCTACCAAATAGCGTTGCTACACCTTTAAAGTTGTCATTTGCTCCATGAGAGTAAGCTAAAAATAACGTGGCCAAAAATAAGCTAATAATTAACATTTTGGGGTTTAGTTTTTAACAGCAACCACCACCGTTGTAGTGCCAAGTTGAATCAGTAGTTATAATTTTTTCTGGCTCTAAAGCTGCCAGTTTAGCAGCAGTTTTATCACAAACAGCTGCGGGAATACCACGCTGAAGTAGATGTCCGGCTCCGTCATCAAACAAAGATTCTCCACCACAGTAAATGGCGGTTTTGCCAGTAAAAATACAAGCACCATCTTCTGGGATTGCAACTTTAAAAGCAACCGAATCCAGACTTTCTAGTAGGAGGTTTTCTTCTAAGTTGTAAGTTTGAGCATCAAGTAACCGATAAGGACGACGGGCGCGAATTTCAATTTGACCAAAGCCAGCATCAATAATCCGCTGAGTATACTCTTGATAGGTAAGTGCGCCTGACAAACACATAGCGCGTAGTCGCTCATCTTGTTGCAGATGGACAGGAATTGGACTTGTCGCAATGGGATCACTCATCTGCAACCGTCCACCGGGTTTCAGCACGCGATATGCTTCTTTTAAAGCTCTAGTTAAATCTTCTGGTTCAAAAATGTTGAACAGGCAATTCTGCGCGACAATATCCACATAAGCATCAGCCACAGGCAAATTAAAAGCATCACCTGTGCGAATTTCGACAAAATTAGGATTAAACCAACTGTTTTCGGTGGCTGCAATCTCTAGGTTGCGTGTAGCAGCCTCTCGCATAGCTGCAACTGGTTCAACAGCAATTACAGCACTCGCACGGCGAGAAAAATAAGCGAATTGCAACGCCTCTAAACCACCACCAACACCTACATAAAGTACCGTAGGTTGGTGATTCAGTTCTGTAGGGTGAACGGTTGTACCACAACCATAGTTCATTTCTTGCATAGATACAGGAATTTTTAAACCTGGGAATTGCAAGGGTGAACTCTGGACACAACAAAGTCCTACTTGGGGTGTTTCTGCAACTTCGCGGTAAAATTCCGCCGCTGTTTCTAGATAAGTCATTACAGTCTTAATATTATGTTTTTTGGTGAATACTCAACTCTGTGCATCCTAATATAACTGAATATTGCCTAAATGAATTTCTCCTGAGAGGGAGAAGCAATGGGAAATTGAGTTTTAAATTTCAATGACAATTTTACCGAAGTGGGCGGCGGTTTTGAGGTATCGATAAGCTTCTGGGACGGCGGTGAAGGGAAAAACTAAATCAATAATGGGGAAGATTTGATGGTGAGATATTGCTTGATTCATGGTTTCAAACATTTCTCGACTACCTACATAAATGCCTTGCAATGTAAGGCTTTTGCCTAATATGGGCATAGGATCAATCTCATTGCCTTTGCCTGTCAGCACACCAATTAAGCTAACACGTCCCCCAATTCTGACAGCTTGGAGTGATTGCGGTAAAGTACCTGCGCCGCCCACTTCGATAACGTGATCTACACCAACGCGATTTGTTAACTCGTAAACTTGCTTTTCCCAATTAGGTGTAGTTTTGTAATTGATAACTTCATCAGCACCCAGTTGTTTAGCTCGTGCTAATTTCTCATCGCTGCTGGAAGTAATGATAACTCTTGCGCCGTGGAGTTTGGCAAACTGAAGAGCAAAAATTGAAACTCCGCCAGTACCCAGCAATAATACATTGTCATTGGCACAGATATTACCTTTTGTTACCAAAGCGTGCCAAGCGGTGACAGCCGCACAGGGTAAGGTGGCTGCTTCGGTGTAAGAAAGGTGATCGGGTAAAATAACCAGTCCATCTTGATGTAGCACAACGTATTCAGCCAGCATTCCATTGATACCGCCACCTAAGTCAGACTTCATTTTCTCCCTGGTTAAAGAGCCATAAAGCCAACTTTGAAAGAAAATACCAGCGACGCGATCGCCTTTTTTCACCCGCGTCACACCTTCACCCACAGCCACAACTTCCCCCGCACCATCAGACATGGGTATCAGCGGATATTTCACCCCAGAACCGTAGCTTCCCTCAGCTACTAGCAAGTCACGGTAATTCAGAGATATGGCTTTGACTTGAATCAGAACTTGTCCGGCTGCGGGTTCGGGTTGCGGATGCTCGACTAGTTTTAAAGCATCACTTCCGGCATTGCTTTGAATTTCGTAAGCTTTCATAAACTTGTATTATCAAGGAATTATTGGTCAGAATTAATAAATAATGCCTAATACAAATTCTCCTTGATTTACAGATTGATTGGTGGCAACATCATAAATTAATCCATCGTGTTCAGAGTAGATATCAATTATTTGCGGTAATGCGCTTGCTTTGTTGAAACTAATAATTTGATAAAGTCTATCTCCTGCTTGAACTACACTACCTAATTCGACTCTAGATTGAATCATGCCGCCAGCGATCGCATAATATTTAGTTCTGTTACTGCTATAGAAAACAGCCATTACATGATTTTCTATGTTTTCCTGAGAAAAATTAATAGTTTTTAATACACCTTTCTGCAATAAATAATTTTTTATGCCTTGCACACCCTTGGCAATCGAATGCGGATTGATCTGCATTCCTGCACCTAATTCTAGTGTCCAAGCTTCAATATCAAATCTGATTTGTCTGCCTAAACTTTGCAAACGAGCTTCTAATGCTAACCAAGGTTTAATAAATGCTTCATCAAAAGCATCACCATCATATTTATCAAGTAAGATGCCATAGTCGAGCAAAAAATATTTAGCGCTATCTTGGCGATCGCGGAAATAATATATATAGTCTAAACCTTGATTGGTCGAACTGTGTAAGTCAATCAAGTAATCTGCGTCTAAACTCAGACTTTGCAGTTTATAACTAAATTGATCAGTGTAAGGTAAACTGCTCTGAGAATTAATTTTGTCTAATTTCTGAGCAAATTGCTTTTTGATTTTGCTCAGATAATTTTGGCGAATAATTTCTGGCTCTAGTAGTAATTGCGATTGAGCAAACTCTGTTAAATCCTCAGATACCTTTTCATAATCCCAAAAAATTCGGTTCCAGTCTCTCGCTTCGTAAACACAGTGTCTTCCTGGGGAAAAATGTTGCGCTCTTTCATTTGTACCCATAGGATTACATACCGGAACTAGCCAAATTTCTCCAACTAAATCGATATCATTTATGCTGAGTAAAAATTCTATAATTTGCTGAATAACGGCGTTTCCCGAAATTTCTGCCCCGTGTAAGTTAGATTGAATATAAACCTTTTTACCTGGGCGAGAACCAATAAATTTGTAAACTTGTAAAGACAGGCGATCGCCAGAAGCCATTTGCCGTAAAAATATAGTTTCAATCTGCGGAATCATGGCACAATTTTTTGTTGATGTACTTTTACTAAAAAAATGTTGGGTTAGAGCTAAATATATGTCCTGTGCTTTCACCCAACCTAATATGAATATATTTTTTGAGTTGGAAAAATACCTTAAGTTCCAGGTAAATTTCGCAATTGTTCACCTAAATGAGAACGATCTGCTAAAGAGCGCAACAATGGCCCGTGGGAAGTAAATTCTACAACACTCACAGAACCTACTGGACAATCCAAGCGATACCGAAAACGTCCCACATCAATTCCTAGCAAACTGCACAACATAATTCTAATAGTGGCTTTATGGGCAACAACTAAAACATTGCCACTCTGGTAAAGATGCTTAATTTCTTCAATCACTCCCATTGCGCGGGATGCAATTGTGATAGCCATTTCTCCCCCTGTTGGTGCGTACCAAGCTGGATCAGCAGACCAACGAATATAATCATCGTGATATTCTTGACTGATAAATTCTGGGGTTTTACCTTCCCATTGTCCGTAGTTGATTTCTTTTAAACCCTCACGCAGTTGTGGTTCTATGCCAATAGCTGTACATAAAGGTTTAGCAGTAGCTATTGTGCGCCGCATCGGACTACAAAAAATATCTGTCCAAGCCAGAGACTGGTATGCAGATGCAAAAGCCTCAGCCATATCAAAACCTTCAGGAGTTAGTGCTGAGTCGATGGAACCACAAAAAGCATTATTACGGCTGCATTCTGTTTGTCCGTGACGAAGAAAGTAAATATGTAAGTTCACGCTAAATTCTCGCTAATGTTTTGAAGAGTATTAAATAATGCTTAGTTTATGACTTGTTTAAGGCATATTACCATAGCTATTTAAATAACCACAGAAGCAAAACTATTTATAGCAATGGGAGTGGGGAGTAGGAATATTTTGGTTAAAGACAAGAGTTTGAATTTACAAGGTTCATATCCAATTTATTACCTTAATTAATTAAAGTAATCAAAAGTACTTTAATTCACCAATCCGTGATTCAACCTCGAATGAATGGGAATACTAAGCTTATCTAAACTTGCTGCGCGTGGTTTCATCCATGTAGAGAAGCAAACGCCAAAAGAAGCTAGAGGTATATATAAATGGCTACTGAGTTTCCTACCCCCGTCATTCTTGGATATCAAATTAGCTCTCAACTGTATGCAGGTTCTAGAACCAGGGTATATCGTGCTATCCGTCAAGTCGATCAACTGCCAGTAGTCATCAAACTTTTGACATCAGAATATCCCAGTTTTCAAGAATTATTACAATTTCGCAACCAATATACCATTAGCAAAAATCTCCAGATTCCGGGGATTATTCATCCCTTGTCACTAGAAACATCTCGCAATGGTTATATTTTGGTGATAGCGGATACAGGTGCGATCGCTCTCCGAGAATACATCAAAACTACCTCTCTTTCCCTAGCGGAATTTTTAGCGATCGCCATTCAATTAAGCACTGTTCTCCAAGATTTACATCAACATCGCGTTATCCACAAAGATATCAAACCCGCCAATATCCTGATTCATCCCCAGAGCAAACAGATAGAACTCATTGATTTTAGTATTGCCTCTTTGTTACCTAGAGAAACTCAAGAAATCAAAAGTCCCAATGTTTTAGAAGGGACACTCGCTTATATTTCTCCAGAACAAACCGGGAGGATGAATCGCGGAATAGATTATCGGAGTGATTTTTATTCTTTGGGTGTCACCTTTTTTGAATTATTGACAGGGAATTTACCATTTATTTGTGATGACCCAATGGAGTTACTGCATTGCCATATAGCAAAAAAGCTAACTATATGGGAGAACAGGCCAGAGATACCGCCAGTGATTGCGGATATCGTGCAGAAATTGATGGCGAAAAATGCCGAAGATCGATATCAGAGTGCGTTGGGATTAAAATTTGATTTAGAAACTTGTTATGAGCAGTTGAAAGATACTGGCAAAGTTGAATATTTTGCCATTGGTAGACGGGATATTTGCGATCGCTTCCTCATCCCCGAAAAACTCTACGGACGAGACGTAGAAGTTACCAACCTACTGCAAGCTTTTGAGCGCGTCGCCAACGGTACAACCGAAATGATGCTAGTCGCCGGATTTTCCGGGATTGGTAAAACAGCCGTCGTCAATGAAGTTCACAAACCTATTACCCGTCAGCAAGGCTATTTTATCAAAGGTAAATTTGACCAGTTCAATCGGAATCTGCCTTTATTAGCTTTTGTGCAAGCTTTGCGAGATTTAATTGGGCAGTTATTATCCGAATCAGATACCCAATTAAACCAATGGCGCAGCAAAATTCTCACAGCTTTGGGTGATAATGGACAAGTTTTAATTGAAGTTATGCCAGAACTCGAAAGAGTGATTGGTAAACAACCCCTCGCACCAGAACTTTCGGGAACCGCCGCCCAAAATCGATTTAACTTATTATTTCAAAAATTTATTGCCGTTTTTACCACAGCAGAACACCCATTAGTCATGTTTCTTGATGACTTGCAATGGGCAGATTTGGCTTCTTTGCAGTTGATTAAACTGCTGATGGCCGATAAGAATTATTTGTTATTGTTGGGGGCTTATCGAGACAATGAAGTATCGCAGACACACCCGTTAATTTTGACAGTTGAGGAACTCCAGCAAGTTGGTAAAACAGTTAATACAATTACCCTTGCGCCTCTGATGTTGAGTGATATCAATCAGTTAGTCGCAGATACACTGCATTGTCCCACAGAGCGATCGCTTCCCCTCACCGAATTAATTGTCCGCAAGACCCAAGGTAATCCCTTTTTCATCACTCAGTTTCTCAAAGCATTATACGAAGATGGTGAAATTAAATTTAATCGTGAACAGGGATATTGGGAATGTGATATTGTCCAAATCAATGCCCTATCTCTTACCGACGATGTGGTAGAGTTTATGGCACAACAATTGCAGAAGTTACCTAATGAAACGCAACAAATACTCAAATTAGCTGCTTGTATCGGTAATCAATTTGATTTAGCTACCTTAGCGATTGTTTCTGAACAATTACAAATGGAAGCGGCTACAGCTTTGTGGAAAGCTTTACAAGAAGGATTAATTCTCCCTCAAAGTGAAGTTTATAAATTTTATCTCAACCATGAACAAACAGATACAAATACTCAAAATATTGAGAATTTAACTTATCGGTTTTTGCACGATCGCGTCCAACAAGCTGCTTACTCTTTAATTCCCGATCGCCAAAAACAAGCTACTCACCTGAAAATTGGCAAATTACTTTGGAGTAATACCCCAGAACAAGAGTTGGAAACACGCATTTTTGATATTATCAATCAGCTAAATATCGGTATTAAATTAATTACAGAACCATCCCAAAAAGAACAATTAGCCCAGTTAAACTTACGGGCTGGACATAAAGCTAAAGTTGCAACAGCCTACTCTGCGGCTGTAAGTTATTTAAATACAGGTTTAACACTTTTAACAGCAGATAGTTGGCAAAGTCAGTATGATTTAACTTTACAATTTTATGAAGCTTTAGCAGAATCAGAATATCTAAACACTAATTTTGCTCAATCTCAACACTTCATCGAGCAAACGCTTTTATCGGCTCGTAACTCGTTAGATAAAATCAAGGTTTATGAAATCCAAATTTTATCTTACACAGCCCAAAACAACCTGATAGAAGCTATCAATACAGGGAGAGAAGCTCTAGAGTTACTGGGTGTATATTTTCCTGAAGATTGTGATTTTGAGACAATGATTACCCAGCATCAACAACTCAAAATTATTTTAGGCGATCGCCCCATAGAAACTCTTGCAGATTTACCAATTCTCCAAGACCCTCATCAATTAGCGGCGATGCGAATCTTGGTTGGTTTATTTGCATCTGTGTATTTAGCTAAACCGCAGTTGTTACCTTTAAAGATATTCACAATGGTGAAAATCTGCATTCAAAAGGGTAACTCTCCTCAAGCCGCTATAGCTTATAGTTTGTATGGCTTATTTTTATGCGCTACTGGAGAAATTGAGCGCGGCTATCAATTTGGTCAATTAGCAACTATTGTTTTAGAACAATTACAAGCGAAGGAATTAACTAGTAAAGTTAATCTCACCTTTGCTTTATTTATTAAACATTGGCAAGATTCTTTGCGTTCTACATTACCTGTATTCTTATCTGGTCTAAGCAGTGGGCTAGAACACGGTGATTTAGAATATGTTGGTTATTGTGCTAATTGCTATTGCCAATTTTTATTTTGGACAGGCGAAAATCTCGAAATTGCCGAAGCTGAAGCTGATAAATACTGTGCGCTGATTGAAGATATTAAGCAAGAAGCTTCTTTAATTTGGGCGAACACATGGCGACAAACAGTAATCAATTTGCGTGGTAAAGCAGAAAATGCCAAAATGCTCATTGGTTCTAGCTTTAATGAAACTCTAACTCTGCCATCTTTAATTCAAAGTCGTAATGTAAATGGAATTTGTTATGTTTATCTAGCAAAACTCTTACTATGTTATTTATTTGGTGATGTAGAAATTGCCAAAGATTATGCTAGTAAATTTGCAGAATATGAACAAGGAGCAGCGGGTTTATTGATTATCCCGTTGAAGAATTTTTATCAATCTTTGAGTTTATTGTCATCATATTCTAGTTCAGATACAGCACAGGAAACTGCGGATTGGGAGAAGATTACAAACAATCAAAAATCAATGAAAATATGGGCGGATCATGCTCCCATGAACTATCTGCACAAGTTTCAATTAGTAGAAGCTGAAATTCATCGGGTATTAGGCAAATACTATGAGGCTGGGGATTTATATGATCGCGCGATCGCTCTGGCTCAAACCAATGGCTATCTGCAAGAAGCAGCCCTCGCCAATGAATTAGCAGCGAAGTTTTACCTAGCTTGGGGTAAAGATAAAATCGCCACAGCTTATATGCAGGAAGCTTATTATGGTTATGCTCATTGGGGTGCAAAAGCCAAAACCGATGATTTAGAAAGCCGCTATCCCGATTTACTGCGTCCTATTTTCCAGCAGACAACACCAATTCTCAACCCATTGGAAACCCTCGCTGCTATTACTACCTCCCATGTCTCGATTCATAACGCGACAAACACTAACACCTCTAATACAAGTTTGAATGTTGCTTTAGATTTTGCAGCTATTCTCAAAGCCTCTCAAAGTCTATCCAGCACAATTCAACTAGATAAACTCTTGCATCAACTAACTCAGATTATTCTACAAAACTCTGGGGGCGATCGCTGCGCCTTAATCTTGCCAAATAGTGATGGAATATGGGAAGTAAGAGCCATTACCACATCCGAAACCACAGAACTTTGTCGCCAACCCTTGGAAGGTAATTCCATCCTCCCTGTCAAACTGATTCAATACGTCAAAAATAACCAAGAAGTTGTAGTAATTAACGAACTCAAGACAGATTTACCTGTAATTGATCAGTATTTAGATCAGCGCCAACCAAAAAGTCTGCTATGTTTACCAATTCTCTATCAGGGAAATTTGATAGGAATTTTGTATTTGAAGAATCAGTCTACTAGTGAGGTGTTTACAAGCGATCGCATCCTCATTCTCAACTTCCTTTGTACTCAAGCTGCTATTTCCTTAGAAAATGCTCGCCTTTATCAGCAAGCTCAAGCTTATGCTCAAAAAGTGGAACAATCTCAACTCCAGATAGTACAAAATGAAAAAATGGCATCTTTGGGGAACTTAGTCGCTGGGGTTGCTCATGAAGTTAATAACCCCATTGGTTTTCTTTACGGTAGTATCAGCAACGCCCAAGAATACACCCAGGATTTAATCGGACATCTAGAACTTTATCAACAATTTTACTCTGAACCTGTTGCCTCGATTCAAAATAATGCCAAGAATATCGATTTGGAATTTTTAGTTGCAGATTTACCCAAGTTACTGCATTCCATGACCGAAGCAACTGAGCGCATCAAATCGATTAGCAACAGTCTACGTACCTTCTCCCGTGCAGATACTATCAATCAAGTAATGGCTAATATCCATGATGGTCTTGATAGCACCTTGTTAATTTTAAAATACCGCCTTAAAGCCAACGAGCATCGTCCTGCTATTAATATTCAGCAAGAATACGGTGATATACCTCTAATTGAATGCTTTCCTGGTCAGTTAAACCAAGTATTTATGAATATCTTGGCTAATGCCATTGATATGTTTGATGATATGGCACAAGAATGCACATTTGCTGAATTGCAAACTCATCCTCAAGAAATTAATATCCGCACTCAAGCAATTGCTAACCAAGTTTACATCCATATTCGAGATAACGGTAAAGGGATGGATGCTGAAGTTCAAGCGAAAATTTTTGACCATTTATTTACCACCAAAGCAGTCGGTAAAGGTACAGGCTTGGGATTAGCGATCGCCCGTCAGATTGTGGAAGAAAAACACAATGGTAAAATCGAAGTCAATTCCATTTTAGGAAAAGGCACAGAATTCATCATTTCCCTTGCTATTACGACTAGTTGAAAATTTTTACCTCTGGGACGTAAAGCAATTTGTTCTGCCACTACTGCTAAGTCATTATCAACGCTTTAGGCTTGAGATTGAATTAATAATACTGGTTGGTATCCCTGTTTATCAAGGTTACGACTCAGCGCAATAATTTGCTGTTGAGGCTGTTGATTATAGCAGTCGAAGCATTGGTGACGACTATGTTTGTGGCTGAGACTCTTGAAAATATTGAGTTACTACTCAGCACTATATTATGGCTATACATCGAGTCAAAGGCACGCAACGAAATTAAAGCGGCTGAATCTGGTTGAAGGAAATCTAGCTATTGCTAGATGTTATTCTCTGCCAAAACGCTATAGGCTACAATTGTTGAGCAGAGAGATTCGCCTGTGGATGTCATAGTAAAACGAGCGCAAACACTTAAACAAGCCTTGGTTGATTTTGTCCTAGATGCTGAAGGCGAACTCGCACAAGCACTAGAGGTTTATGCAGCTGCACAGTCGCGTCGGGGAAATGGTGATAATAACCAACAAGATTTAATTATTGATAGCTTTATTACAGAGGGAAAAGTTGGGGATAATTCACCTATAGAGTTATTTATTGCCAGTAATGCAGATTTATCAGAGAGCGATCGCCATTTACTCAATAGTTGGCATCGGAGCTTTATTGGTTTATTTACCATCACCCAGATTCTACCTGATGGTTTGGAACTGATGAACTGGCTGACTGCTAAACATTATATTGTCCTGACAGCTAAAAATTACATTGTCACGTCTAATAGTTATGAAAAACAAAAAGAAATATCTCGTTTCCAAATAGGAGATATCTTACTTACCCGTATTTCACCCCTTACTGAAAATGAGTGGATATTTTCGGGAACTCACACTTTTATGGGTAAACTCGGTAAGCCAAAACTCGCTGTCGCAATTGGTAATTTTAAAGATAATTATAAAAGTCATCTTTACAGTGATGCACCCGACTTACTGGAAGAAGCATGGCAGTCAGTAGAACAATATCATCAGCAGTTTGTTGACTTTTTTAGTAGTGATGAAGTTACTTTGCCAGGATATCAACTCAATAAAAAAATAGTTGAATTTCAAGAAATTATCAGTAACAAATATCTCCAAGCAGCCGGACTGGATACTTCCAAATCTTTGGATGAGATAGCAGCAGAAGCAGGTATTGGTGAAGAGGAAATCGCCGCAGCTGCTAAAGAAGTTGGCGTTGACTCTAATGCAGTTTCGCAAATGCTGAATGGGAAAAATGGCAAGCAAAAAATGGTTGCGCCAAAGGTAGATTTACCCGCTGATTTACGAAAAGCTGAACAAGTCACAGCAATTTCTCATCCACGTTGGGGGCTAATATTCTTACCAACACATACTAAATTTACAAATATTTTATTAGCTGATGATTGGCAAAGTATTGCAGGTGCAGAAAAACTAATTCGTCACTATTTAGAAAATAAAAGTATTAATGCTTATGTTTGGCATCGGTTAGCAAAACAATACCCAACGCAACTAGAGAAAGTCATGCAAGATTTCTTGCAGAGTCCTGAGTTTAGTCTGAGCAATGACTTGGATAAACTCTTGCAAGAGTTTGGTAAACCTATTGAACCAGAATTACCAGAAATTGCCAGTGTACCTTTACATCTGCATAATTTATTTCAAGAAGCACTGACAGAAGTTAATAAATCTAAACCCAAAGCTAAGGGGCAAAAACAAGCCGCAAAGGGTTTTCAAAAAGGTTAGTTATAGCAGGGGAAAGGGGACAGATGACAGGGTTAAAAGTCTTTTGATGTCTAAGTTTAATCATTTACCAAGTGCATCTCCAATCCTGGTAGTACATCTTCTCCAGAAAGAATTGTTGGTATTTGTATTACCTCGACAGGTTTTTGGAGTCGATAAATTTCTACTTTGCCATCTTGATAATTAATCAGCCATCCTAAACGCAAACCATTTTCTATGTATTCCTGCATTTTTTCTTGCAAAGATTTGAGCCTATCGGTTTCAGAACGCAATTCAATGGCAAAATCGGGTACGAGTGGCGGGAATTTTTTGCGTTGTTCTGGTGTTAAAGCTTCCCACCTTGCCAATTTTACCCAAGCTGCATCAGGAGAACGTTTTGCACCATTCGGCAAGATAAAGATAGTTGAAGAACTAAAAACTTTGCCTAATTTAGCTTGACGATTCCAGATTTCTAAATCAGTGATTAGTCCAGCTTCTTGATTTCCGCTTTCTCCTCCCACTGGTGGCATAATAATTAATTCTCCTGCTGCGTTCATTTCCAGGCTTAAATCACGATTAGCAATACACAATTGATAAAATTGCTCATCACTTAAATGCGCGATGGGTTCTAGATTGAGAACTACAGTATTCATTTAACCTGTCCTCGTGGCTTTTTTGCTAACTTCAGTTACTTTTGATTAAATTTTAACAGTGGAATATCAGAGATGAGTTATCACATAAACCTTAAATTGTAGTAGTGTAGCCAGCCTAATTGTTGATGAACGGCAAATTTCCAACTTTTTAAAGCAGTCTTGGGGTTAATAGCCTGAAATAGAGAGTTTTATCTGTAAAACTTAAATTTTATATTGTATAACTTGGTATAAGTTCTCAGGGTAAGAATATGGCTACCTTAAATCGCGTTCTGTTTATTCAAGATACAGTTCTTAAACAAGAACCAGTGCAATCAAATCAATTACCTAGCACTAAGCAACAAAGTATTCCCCTTGGTACGCTGCTTGTGCTTAAGTCTTATGAACTCCCAATCAATAATTCTGACCACTATAAATTATTTTTAGAAGATATTCAGTTTAAAGGTTTTAGTAGTAACTGGTTTGCTTTTGGGAAACACGCCAAAATTATCCAAGATGAAATTACTCCTGTTACGAGTATTAGCGCGATCGCCACTAAACAACAAGCCAAGGATAGTGTAAAAATTACTGTAGATCGCCAAAGTGTCGGGAATCAACAAGGTTTTCTCAAGCTGGTGTTTAACGTAGAGACGATAATTAAACGTCAACCTGTCGATTCTAAGGTGCTGAATGATCAATCTAAACAGATAATTCCTGCTGGTACGGAATTAATTTTATCAACTGACAAACCGGAAACGAATAATAGTGTGAAATTTTCCATTCAGGATAATCATCTCAAATTCAACCTGAAGGATATTGAATTTAAAGGGTTCTCTAAAGATTGGTATGTCTTTATGCAACACGTCGGTATTCAGCGTGTTGACTAAATCCATAGAGACGTTGTATTGCAACGTCTCTAAAAATCAGAAGAACTTTCAAGTTGCTTAAACGTACACTCAGCACTTATCTTTGAGTTGACACAGTTAATACTTGCGGTGGCGTAGCATCGGGAGGATAGAGAAAGTCTACCTCGACTAATCTGCGATCGCTGGCTTTCATATTTAATACTACCAGTGGCTCTCCTGGTTGACCCCGCTTTTGGACTAAATGCACAAATTTAGTTTGCGCCATACCTCTATCATCTTTGTAGCGTATCCGCACACTACCGCGAAAGAATGTTTGGCGTGCTGGGGTACTAAAAAAGCGCAGTCCAGGTTTCACTAACTGGTCTTCTTTAATTGGGGTTTGCATAGCGACAGCCACAGTTTGCGGTGTAGAAGTATTGTTATATAACGGTAACTTCAAATTGTATTGAATTGCATAGTTGCCATGTGCGCGATATGCAGTATCGGGATAACGCGCTAACATCGGCGCACTTTGAATTTGATTAGTCCCTAAAGTTCCACCATGCAAGGTACTCAGCGCATAGGAAACAGCTTGTCCCGGTTGGGGAATGGTTAAAAATCTGGCTTTGGGACTATCTACTATAAATGCACGCCAAAAGGAACCACCGACAACCCCCGCCACCCGTCCGTAAATTCTCGGTTTACCAGTTTCTTCTAGAGGAGTTGGTGTTTTATCTCGCGGCGTGGACAGTTCACCGTTATCTAATAAATTTTCCCACTCTGCTAAATTTGGCGCACGTTCGCTACCATCAGCATTATCCTTGGCAAACATCGCTAAACTAGCGGCGTAGACTGTCCCATTAGTCCGCAAGCGCATTAAGGTAGAGCGACCATTTAAAGGCGGTGTTAACCCTTGCACAGGGATAGGAAGGTTCAGCAACATTTGACTTTGCTTCGGTGCAAGGACTATTTGTGCGGGGAATATTGCTTGTCGCCGTCCTCTGAGGATATCAGACATGGCGCGATCGCCTGGCCCGGCAAATACTTTCCCCGCAGCATCTTCAACAAACGGCGGTAACTCAATAAATGGTGCATCTGGTTGGCTTAAATAACTCGCCGCTTGCAAGATATTGACGGTGACTGGTTGCTCAGTTGGGTTATGCAAAATTATACCGAGATAGAGCGATCGCAAATTTTCTGGTGGGTCGGCTTTCGCAACGTGGTGAGCAAAAATATCAAATCGTCCCCGAAACGGAAAATTCAAATGTGCCGTTGGTACTTTTTTGCCATCTCCTGGAAAGGTAGATAGTAAAATCCCTTCTTTCAACACTAATTCTGGACTATTACTATTAAAAGTTGGCACTGAATCTAACTGTCCTGGTAAAGGCAAAACTTGTTGCTGTTGGACAACTTCTTCTGGTGGTGGTGTGGGAGGTGTTGCTTGAGCAATCAGTAAGCTGAGTAAAAAGGATAACATATACTTAGGTGACTCTTTTTCCTACAAGACGCACACCATTTTATGCGAGTGCCAAATTGTGAATAATTAATAAGAAATCGGCAAGAATAGATACCAAATTTTCTTGATTTAACACCGGAACGTGAACAAATATACAACGAGTTGTCAGTTGATATTGGTGGAGATAGTCAAGAACTGCATAATAAAGTCCCTCACAAACAAATTTACCGCAGTCACTACTAATATCCGTTGCTACTGTTCCCGAAACTAATTTTTCCAAATTAACTCCGGTCGCCAAAAAAATTTCTCCTTGATTAGCACCCATCTCTACACTTAATCGCTGGCGACTCGCAGCCATGCCACAACAGATAATGTAATCTGGTTGCAACTCAGAGATTTTTTGAATTACCCAGGAACTAGCCAGCATCACATCTACAGGTAACAGCCGGAGAAATTTTACATCGTGGGGAATGGAATCAACTTGACTCACTTCTTGTAATAAATCATCCGATGAATTTGACACTTGATCGCTTAACCAAGTGTCAAAAGAAGTTAATAGAATTCTTTTCTTCATTAGAATTATTATTTAGAATAGAAAAACCCTCCATAATAAATTTACAAGGAGCAGGTCAATGCCAGTTATTGCAGTCGTAGATTACGACATGGGAAATTTGCACTCAGTCTGTAAAGGAATAGAAAAAGCTGGGGCAACTCCTAAGATTACAGATTCTGCTAAAGAGATATCATTGGCAGATGCAGTAGTATTGCCAGGAGTTGGTGCATTTGATCCCGCAGTGCAACATTTACGAGAACGGAATTTAGAACAACCAATTAAAGACGCGATCGCCTCTGGTAAACCTTTCTTAGGAATTTGTTTAGGATTGCAAATTCTGTTTGAATCAAGTGCAGAAGGAACCCAACCGGGACTCGGAATTATCAAAGGAAAAGTCCGCCGCTTTCAGCATGAACCAGGAATTACAATTCCCCACATGGGTTGGAATCAACTGGAATTAACCCAAGCAAAAAGCATTTTGTGGGAGCATTTACCTGCAAATCCTTGGGTTTATTTTGTCCATTCTTATTATGTTGACCCAACTGATCCGCAAGTTCGGGCTGCAACTGTTACCCACGGTACTCAAACTATCACAGCGGCTATTGCCAAAGAAAACCTGATGGCAGTGCAATTTCACCCGGAAAAATCATCTAATATAGGATTGCAAATCCTGTCTAATTTTGTTTCTCAAGTTCGTGAACAAATTGCGGCGTAAGATTTGTGATTTGTCATTTGTGATTTGTCATTTGTTTTGTTACAGACTAATGACTAATGACCATTGACCAATGACTAATTATCATGAGCCTGAGAATTTACGGCAAACGTCCGATTAAAACCTTACCAGGAAAAGAAACCAGACCTACAAGTGCTAGGGTAAGGGAAGCTGTTTTTAATATTTGGCAAGGCGAAATTGCAGATTGTCGCTGGCTAGATTTGTGCGCGGGTAGTGGTTCAATGGGCGCAGAAGCTCTGTGCAGAGGAGCCAGCTTAGTAGTAGGAATTGAACAATCAAGCCGAGCCTGTGCAATTATTCAAGAAAATTGGCAGCAATTAGCTAACAGTGAACAAAAATGGCAGCTATTGCGGGGTGATGTCATTCAACAGTTAAAAATTTTGTCAGGAAAACAGTTTGACAAAATTTATTTTGATCCACCATATACCAGTGGATTATATCAACCTGTCCTAGAAGCGATCGCTGACTCTAATTTGTTAAACGCTAAGGGTGAAATCGCAGTAGAACACAATCCCCAAGCCTGGACACCACCAACAATCCCCAATTGGGAAATCTCACGTCAAAAAGTTTACGGTAACACAGCCCTGACTTTCTACAGAATCATTGACTCCGCTACAGACAATGATGGGGATGTAGAATCATAAACTGCAATTCTACATCCCCATTACTCACCAAAATAGGCGGTTAGAAACCGCCCTGAAAATCTATCAACCACCCAATTCGTTGGGACGCTTGTATTGCTTGTATGCAGCGTAAAACAGACCAGCGAGAGTGACGACAATTAGACCAAGGACAATACCTGAAAGCAGGGGTTCAACCACTTTAAATCTCCTGTTTGCAATTATTAATGATTCATATCCCGTTTTTGATTTTACCAAATTACGGCGAATCCCGCTTACCACAGTGTTTTTGAGCGATAACCACTTGTAAGAAAACGGTCATCTGCGCTTGCAGTGGAAATCAAGAACTTTTAAGCTATGTGTAGGAAATGAAAAATTTTATAACCTTACACTTTCACGGCAAACCTTTTGGATAACCAGATTACCAAACCTGAAATTCTAATTCAGCGGATCGCCTTGCTGGCTCTAGCGATACTGCTAGTAATTCCTTTGGGCATCTTTGGTGTTCAAATGGTACAAGCTTCAGATCCTTACGTTAAAACAGTTCTTTCCTTAACGGGAAACCCAGAGCAAGGAAACGCTATTTTTCAAATTAATTGTGCTGGTTGTCATGGTTGGCAAGCAGATGGGCGAGTCGGCCCTAGTTTACAAGCTGTTTCTAAACGTAAATCTCGTTATAAGTTGATTCACCAAGTTATTAGCGGTGAAACGCCACCTATGCCCAAATTTCAGCCTAGTACCCAAGAAATGGCTGACCTTTTGAGCTTTTTAGAAACCTTGTAAGGATTTACTTTTCTTAAAAGATATTTTAAAGATGTGGAAAGTATTTTCTACATCTTTAATTTTTGTTAACCATATTTTGAAGATAACTGCGGCTGTAATGACATAGATTATGACAGTGTTAATTGCTTAAATCTTTCCAGCAACTGAGTTTATACTCAGCACTTGACTATAAGTGCCGAGGTGGTTGAATGTGTAAAAATGAATTGCGTGATGATGCGATCGCAGTTGGAATAAAAAATGACAGAAGTTCTCCAAATTGGCAACCGTGCAATCCAGGCGACCGAACTAATCCCTTTGCTGGCAAGTTACCAAATGCTGCCACAATTACTACGGGAATTAATTATTGATGAAGCGATCGCAACTATAGAATGTACACCAGAAGAAATTACCCGCGCTCAACAGCAGTTTTATCTAGAACGACAGTTAAAAACTGATGCGGATATTAAAGCCTGGATGGCGTATCACGGTATAACAGTAGATCAATTAGAAGCTGTCACCATTCGCCGACTGAAAATTGAGAAATTCAAGCTAGACACTTGGGGTAACAAGCTAGAATCTTACTTTTTTCAAAACAAAAGCAAGCTAGATAAAGTAATTTATTCTCTGCTACGCACCCAAGATATTGGACTTGTCCAAGAGCTTTACTTTCGCCTCCAGGCTAAAGAACAGTCATTTGCAGAAGTCGCCAAAGAATACTCTCAAGGCCCAGAAGCCCAAACTGGTGGACTAGTCGGCCCTGTTGAACTACAAGCAATTCATCCGGGAATGGTGCAATTATTATCTAGCAGTCAACCAGGTCAAATTATACCACCAGCCCGAATAGCCGAATGGGTCGTCATTTTGCGGTTGGAGAAATTTATTCCCGCCCAACTCGATGACCAGATGAAAGCAAGATTGTTGAATGAACTTTTTGAAGCTTGGCTACAAGAACAGCAAAAGCAAATCCAATCCAACAGCCAATAACCTCATCAATTTCTCAATCAACACCTAGAAATTTAGGTTATGATTTGAACATACAACAGGTGACAGGGAAAAGGTGACAGATGACAGAATTACCTGAAACTTTATCTGCATCCATCTGTGGTTAATTTTAATTTAGTCCTATTAATCATTTAAAAATAATTAATAATATTGCCCCATAAAAAATATGAACAAGCATAGGCTAAATTTATTAGCTCTTTCAACCCTTAGTATATTAATAATTGGGCTGGACTTGCTCACATTTAGCCAAGCAGAAATTAAGGCAGTTCCGCCAGTAGAAAAACAAAATAAACTTCCTTTATCTCGGTTGCAACCGGAGGTTGTTAAAAGATTACTAGACAGTGAAGATATTAACTCGGCTATTATCCATATTGAAAGAGGTTGGAAGCAGCAATATGATGAATATATGCAGGTAAAATTGCCTTCAAATCAGGTTATTGAAGTCAAAAAAATCAGTCAAGTTCTCAAGAATATTAATCAAAAAGTCGGTAAAAAAAGTGCATTAATATATGCAGTGCCAACTGCTGACCAACTCGATTTAATATTGGTCTTGCCAGATAAACCACCAATTCATAAACGTATCCCAGCAGCCAAAAAAGAGGTATTGACTAATTTAGTCACAAAATTCCGTAGTGATGTTACTAATCCCAGTTCTTCGCGCAAACGGTATCTAGCCTCTGGTAAAAAGATATATGACTTCCTAATTACTCCTTTAACATCTGAATTACAAACACAAGGTATTAATAATCTGATATTTTGTTTAGGAGGAGGATTACGGACTGTTCCTTTAGCTGCGGTTTCTGATGGAAAAACATTTTTAGTTGAAAAGTATAGTTTAACGATTATTCCGGCTTTTAGCCTTCTAGATTTTCAACTGACAAATATTAGCAAAACCCAGGTTTTAGCGTTGGGAGCATCGAAATTTAAAAACCTGGAACCTTTGCCTGCTGTTCCCTTAGAATTATCTAGCATTATTAACAATAACTGGAAGGGTAAGTCTTTATTAAACCAAGAATTCACTCTCAAAAACCTGAAAAAAGAACGTGCTATTTATCCTTTTGGAATAGTACATTTAGCTACCCATGCTGAATTTGCTCAGGGTTCGGTTGAGCAATCTTATATCCAGTTTTGGGATAAAAAAATTCGCTTAGATGAACTGAAAACTCTCGGACTCAATAAACCTCCTGTGCAGTTATTAGTATTAAGTGCTTGTCGTACTGCATTGGGTGACCCTCAAGCCGAACTGGGGTTTGCTGGGTTAGCTGTACAGTCAGGTGCAAAAGCGGCTTTGGCAAGTCTTTGGGCTGTTAGTGATGGCGGGACATTGGCTTTGATGATTCAATTTTACGAAAAACTCAAAGCTAATCCAGTTAAGTCAGAAGCGCTACGACAAGCTCAAATTGATATGCTCAAAGAGCGTGTTAGTTTGGAAGATAATCCCCGAATTCGTGGTGCTGCTTCTTCAGAGTTACATGAGTTGGATGAGCTTGATGAGGATGAATTATCTCATCCTTATTATTGGGCTGGATTTACATTGATTGGTAATCCTTGGTAGTATGGCGACGGGCTGGCGATCGCTAAAATAATAATTCGCTTTTTACACTTTTTCTTAAGCTTCTAGTGGGATTGTCATTTGTCCCAAATTTCATCAGTGTTAGGGATTCAACTTTTAAAATATTACTAAGCATTACTGATTACTGTTTATTTACTGCTTATACTGACAATAATGAGTTTAATCACAACAAACTTTCCTATTGGGAAACAGTATGAGCAATACCAGTTTTTGGAAATCTGCTTACCAATTATTTAAACCAGAAGAACCTTTAACTACACCTGAAGATTTAAAAGTTTTTTATGTTCAGAGAGAAAATAGCCCGGTAGATAAGCTTGTTAGCTTGCTAGAAATGGAAGATGATCCAGCAAAATTTTTACTAGCAGGTCATCGAGGTGGAGGTAAAACTACTGAACTAAGAAGATTAGAACAAAAATTAGCTGACAAGTACACAGTTGTTTGGATTGACACGCAAACATCCCTAGACAGATATAACATAGGCTATGCAGAAGTTGTAGTGTTGATTGGCTTACAAATTGCTCAGGCTATTCAATCTAATTGGCTATTTAAAAAAGATAAATTATTAGATGCTCTTTTAGACAGCCTGAAAAGTGTAGTTTACGAAGATAAAGGAAGCCACACTGAAGGTTTGGGAGTGCCAGAATTCATAGAAAAGGCAGGTATAATTCTCAAACGTGGTTTAACAAGAGAAGTGACAAAAACACTGAATGTCCGTCCTGTGTTGAGTCAAATTATCACCAGAGTTAATAATATTATTAAAGCTGCGGAAAAAGAACAAGAACAAAAGTTACTGATTGTTGTTGATGGATTGGATAGGCATGATCAAGTAACAGCATTGGAGATGTTTTCTAGTCCTCTATTGATAGAATTAAACTGTCATATTATCTATGCTATTCCTATCTCTTTGCGCTATTCGCCGAGTTTTCGACAGCCAATGGAAGCATTTCAAAAATGTTTGGATTTAAATAATCCGCCTGTTTTTGAATCTGATGCTAATTTGTGTCCAACTAGTGAGCCTGATCAAAAAGGCCGAGAAATTCTAATTAATGTCATTAACAAACGTTTGGATACTTTAGGCGATAGTCACAAAGGTTTATTTAACCCTAATGCACTGGAATTAATTTGTGAAAAAAGTGGCGGAGTAATGCGAGATTTAGTCAGGTTAGCACGTACCGCTTGTGAAATTGGGTTACGGAATAATTTGAACTTTGTAGATTTATCAACTGCAAAAGAAGCAGTACGTGAAGTCCGGCGAGAATATAATTTAAGCGATTATCACTATCCTGAATTAGATTTAATTCATCGTACTGGAAAACTCACAACTAAAACTCATAGTTTGCCAAATAAGGGTGAATTTATTATTTGTGACGAACTTTTGCAAAATAAATTAGTTTTAGGTTATTACAACTCAATGCAAGAATCTTGGTTTGATATTAATCCTATTTTAATTGAGGATTTAGAACGCTGGCAGGCTGCTAATAATCATCTTTAAATAGCAGAGTTTTCTATTGAAAATTACTTTAAACGCTGGTGTTGTATATGCTTGATCAAGACTCTACCTACTCTCTCAGCGAAGCCGACAAAGCAGAATTAAACAAATTAGTCAGCGTATTGGAACTTTCCAGTGGTACGACAATTATATTTGCGATCGCACCAGAAAGTAGCCCTCAGCATCCCGTTGTCAAACAGCTAAAAGAATCATTAGCTGTTAGTGAAGAACAGTTGGAATTTACTAACTTTTTTTATAGTCAAAACTCCTTCCATAATTTTCTGTATAGCTTAGATGATCATCAACATCAAAGTCTAGAAACTGGGCGCAAACTGGTAATGGCATTTGGAATTGACCAATTACCCACACCGCGTTTAGTAAAAGAAATGAGGCAGTTAAATTTAGGCAGAGAAGAATTGTTTGGGAGAAATTTATGTTTGATTTTGTGGCTAAATAACAGCGACTTTTTAGATGAATTTCGTCAGCGTGCGCCAGATTTTTGGGATTGGCGAGGAAAGATAGTGGAATTTGAAACACGCAATCCTTTGCTTTATCCCTATTTAGATTGGCTGATTGCCGAAAATTCCTATTTAAAAATGAGTGGTGTAATGCAGGTAAATCGTCAAGTCGATATTTTTCTTGACCAAATTTATGTTTCCCTGCAAGCACAATGGCGACAACAAGTTACAGATACTTCTGAGCGTAGTCAACGGGAAATTGAGACTTTAACTGTACGGCAAGTTCAGAGTAGTAGATTAAAAGAAATGGGTTCTAACCTTGATGATTGGGATGAACCATACTATTATGAACCCCTACCTGAAGTACCAATATCAGCATTAGTTTCTAGCACTAAAACCGTTACACAAAAGGTAGATTTATCTGAGGCGGTGCGGCAGAATTGCTATAGCGTGATTTTAGGCAGTCCTGGTGCGGGAAAAACGACTCTGCTGCGTTATTTAGCACTACATTTCGCCATTGCCAAAAGAGACGAATTGGAAACAGTCATTGTTGAAGATGATGCTATTGAGGATACAAAGAACAAAGACTTAGGTAAAACTTTGTTACCTATTTTCTTTCGCATTGCTGATTATGCAGAAAAGTTAAAACAACAACCTGAGTTGACTTTACTAGAATATTTGTGTCAGTTTTACCGCCAGTGGGAAACCCATTTTCAAGCAGAGGTAGAAATAGGAAATGAGGTAGCAGCCTTACTTTTAGATGCAATGCGTCAAGGACAATGCTTGATGCTGCTGGATGGTTTAGATGAGGTATTTGATCAAGAAAGTCGCAAACAGATTGTAGAACGGATTAACAAATTTGTTGATGAGTTCCCTAGCAACAAATTCGTCATTACCAGCCGGATTGCTGGCTACAGTGATGTAAAACTCAGCAGTCGATTTGCCGAGTTTACTATTGAAGATATGGACAGCGAACAGGTAGAACGGTTTTTGTATCGCTGGTGTCGAACAGTGGAAAAAGCACAGCAGCCTGATGCTAGTGAAGAGCAATGGCTAAAAAAAGGTACAGAGCAAGCGCAGGAAATTTTACAGGCGGTTAAAGATAATCCTGGTGTGCAGCGATTAACGGCAAATCCCTTGCTGTTAACTATTTTGGCGTTGATTCACCGCAATGGGGAACGACTACCCAACCGCCGCGTGAAACTGTATGAGTTGGCAGTACAAACTTTAACCGAAGATTGGCAACTTGGTAAAAAATTACCCGATGCGCCAAGGGTGGTGTTAAAAGAAACTGAGGTAGTGGAACTTTTAGCGCCTCTGGCATACTGGATGCACGAAGAAAAGCCTTCTGGTTTGGTAACACAAGCAGAAGTAGAAGAGAAACTAGCAGCTAAATTAGCAGAATTAAATGATGCTGAACCTGAATCTGATTCTGTGCGCCAAGCGGTAGGAGAATTTTTGCGGAAGGTGCGAGAAACCACAGGGTTATTTGTAGAACGAATGCCTGGTTTTTATGGCTTTATGCACCTGACATTTGAAGAGTATTTTGCAGCTCGTTATATTGCAGATAAAGAACAAAGTGAGATTTTGGAATTAATTCAAAAACATTTGAATGAGCCACGTTGGAATGAGCCACTTTTACTAGCTTTGGGATATTACGGGAGTCATTTTTCCACGCAATTTAAGAAATTAGCAGAAAAATTATTTATTAATATCGAAGATTATCAACCTGTTTTGCAGCATGGCGAGATTAAAATCAAAAGTTCATCATCTGATGATGCCACTATTGTTTATTTAAAGCAGGATGAATCAGCAAATAAGTTGAAGCAAGCAGAATTTAAACTCAGAAATTTACTATTTGCAGGACAAATAATTGCTGAAATTGAAATTAATAATATTGTTATTCGTAAAAAACCAATAAACAAGTTAGTAATTACTTATCTTGGCATAGATGCTGATTTTGAGGATGATATAACCAAGCAAATACTCAGGCTACTGCGTAAAATTGAACTTTTTTGTCAAAAAAGTGAAGTCATAGATTTATTGAAACAAGCAGCCAATAATTCAAAATTTTCTGAAGAAATTCGGGTTAAAGCAAAAGCCGCTATTCTTTATATTGCTTGTGGTGAATTAGCAGGATTAGCTGATTGCGTCACAGAAATTATTAACCAATTAGAACCTTCACTATTTTGCAGTATGAGAGAGTTGGTTAAAGAATTGGGTGATGACATGACACCTAATCTTGAACATACTCGCCAGCATTATCATCTTGATGAAGATTGCCAAACGGCATTAAGTTTTATCACAGCAATGTCTTATCTGCGTAAAGATAAGTATGATAAAGCTATTGAAATGTTAGAACTATTAACTGATAACTTAGATAATAGATTTAGTGCTTATATTGCTTGGTCTTTAGCTACTTGCTATCAGGAAAAAGAGTCTTTTGAACAAGCAGTTTCTTATTATCAAGAATGTTTTGAAAAATTGGCTCAATATATCGAGCCATCAGCATTTCTAATTTTTTGGATAAACAGAGGTGTTTGTCATAGATTACATGGCAAATATGAACAAGCTTTAGATTGTTTTCAGCGAATGCTGACTATTAGTAGAGAAATTAATAGACATCAAGAAAAATCATTAGCTTTGTATCATATAGGTAGAACTTATCAAGATTGGGGTAAATACGAGCAAGCAATCAATTACCATCAACACAGCCGCGAACTTTATCAGCAATTAGGTAAAGATAATAGTGTAGCTACTCAGTGGTGCAATTTGGCTGATTGTTATCGAGAATGGGGGAAATACCAGCAAGCTATTGATTGTGAAAACCAAGAGTTAGCCATTCGTCAACAACTCGATGACCAAGTTAATATTGCTGACGCTTACTGGCGACTAGGCAGAATTTATCAAAATTGGGGAAGATACGAGCAAGCCATAAATTATTATCAACAAAGCCGCGAACTTTATCAGCAATTAGGTAAAGATAAGAATGTTGCTAATCAGTGGTATTGGCTAGGTGATTGCTGTCGAGAATGGGAGAAATACCAGCAAGCTATTGATTGTGAAAATCAAGAGTTAGCCATTCGTCAACAACTCGATGACCAAGTTAATGTTGCATTAGCTTACTGGCGACTAGGCAGAATTTATCAAAATTGGGGAAGATACGAACAAGCAATTAAATACTATCAACAAAGCCGCGAACTTTATCAGCAATTAGGTAAAGATAAGAATGTTGCTAATCAGTGGTATTGGCTAGGTGATTGCTGTCGAGAATGGGAGAAATACCAGCAAGCTGTTGAGTTTGAAAACCAAGAGTTAGCCATTCGTCAACAACTCGATGACCAAGTTAATGTTGCATTAGCTTACTGGCGACTAGGCAGAATTTATCAAAATTGGGGAAGATATGAACAAGCAATTAAATACTATCAACAAAGCCGCGAACTTTATCAGCAATTAGGTAAAGATAAGGATGTAGCTGACCTGTGGTATTGGCTAGGTGATTGCTACCGAGAATGGGAGAAATACCAGCAAGCTGTTGAGTTTGAAAATCAAGAGTTAGCCATTCGTCAACAACTCGATGACCAAGTTAATGTTGCATTAGCTTATTGGAGATTAGGCAGAATTTATCAAAATTGGGGAAGATACGAACAAGCAATTAAATACTATCAACAAAGCCGCGAACTTTATCAGCAGTTAGGTAAAGATAATAGTGTAGCTAATCAGTGGTCATGGCTAGGTGATTGCTGTCGAGAATGGGGGAAATACCAGCAAGCTGTTGAGTTTGAAAATCAAGAGTTAGCCATTCGTCAACAACTCGATGACCAAGTTAATGTTGCAAATTCTTACTGGCAGTTAGGCAGAATTTATCAAAATTGGGGAAGATACGAACAAGCAATTAAATACTATCAACAAAGCCGCGAACTTTATCAGCAATTAGGTAAAGATAAGAATGTTGCTAATCAGTGGTATTGGCTAGGTGATTGCTGTCGAGAGTGTGGGAAATATGAGCAAGCTGTTGAGTTTGAAAATCAAGAGTTAGCCATTCGTCAACAACTCGATGACCAAGTTAATGTTGCAAATTCTTACTGGCGACTAGGCAGAATTTATCAAAATTGGGGAAGATACGAACAAGCAATTAAATACTATCAACAAAGCCGCGAACTTTATCAGCAGTTAGGTAAAGATAATAGTGTAGCTAATCAGTGGTCATGGCTAGGTGATTGCTGTCGAGAATGGGGGAAATATCAGCAAGCTGTTGAGTTTGAAAATCAAGAGTTAGCCATTCGTCAACAACTCGATGACCAAGTTAATGTTGCAAGAGCTTACTGGCGACTAGGCAGAATTTATCAAAATTGGGGAAGATATGAACAAGCAATTAAATACTATCAACAAAGCCGCGAACTTTATCAGCAGTTAGGTAAAGATAAGGATGTAGCTGACCTGTGGTATTGTCTAGGTGATTGCTGTCGAGAATGGGAGAAATACCAGCAAGCTGTTGAGTTTGAAAATCAAGAGTTAGCCATTCGTCAACAACTCGATGACCAAGTTAATGTTGCAAGAGCTTATTGGCAGTTAGGCAGAATTTATCAAAATTGGGGAAGATACGAGCAAGCAATAAATTACCATCAACAAAGCCGCGAACTTTATCAGCAATTAGGTAAAGATAAGAATGTTGCTAATCAGTGGTATTGGCTAGGTGATTGCTATCGAGAGTGTGGGAAATATGAGCAAGCTATTGAGCATCAAAGCCAATGTTTAGCCATGCGTCAGCAGTTGGATAACCAAGCTGATGTTGCAAATGCTTACTATCAATTAGGTAGTATTTATCAAGATTGGGGTAAATACGAGTTAGCAATAAATTATCATCAACAAAGCCTCAAATTTTATCAGCAGTTAGGTAAAGATAATAATGTAGCTAATCAATGGTACAATCTAGGTGTTTCTTATCGAGAATGGGGGAAATATGAGCAAGCTGTTGAATGTGAAAATCAAGACTTAGCCATTCGTCAGCAAATTGATGACCAAGTTAATATTGCTGATGCTTACTATCAATTAGGTAGGATTTATCAAGATTGGGGAAAATACCAACAGGCAATAAATTATCATCATCAAAGCCGGGAATTTTATCAGCAATTAGGTAAAGATAATAATGTCGCTAATCAGTTATCCTGGTTGGCTAGTTGCTATCGAGATTGGAAAGATTATACAAAAGCGATTGAGCATTACCAACAAAGCCTTACTTTACACCAACAAATAGATCAAAAAGAGAGCGTAGCTAGACATTATCGACAACTTGCTTCTTGTCAATGCTTATTAGCAAAACAAGTCTCAAATTCAACAGAAGTATCTAATTTACTTACCCAAGCTGAAGAAAATATTCGCCAAGCTATAAAAATAAATACAGCAGGAGAATATCAAGGAAGCCTTGCCTACGACTACACGGCTCTTGGTTTACTCTATTCACAATATCTACACCTCTTATCTAACGAAGATACATCAATTCCAGAAAAAATTGCTTTATTTGAAGAATATTATCACAGGGGATTAAGCTATCTTGATGAACTAGGGCAAACAGTCAACAAGGCTGACGAATCGCTCGACATGGCTCGTGCTTACCTAGAAGTAGAAGCCTTGGAAAACCTAAATCTTAGTGAAGAAATTGCTCAAGAATGTCTGCAAATTTTTCAAGAGTATAACCGCCGCAAACTAGAAGCTTCTGCACACAAGTTGTTAGGTGAAATTTACCTCAAACGTAGCCAAAAAAATGAGCTAGGTGCAGAAATAATTGCTACTCAGTTTTTAAACAACAGTTTGCAAATTTATCGAGATTTGGATTTACAAGAAAAAGCCAGGGAAGTAGAAGAGTTAATGTAAGCATCCCACTTTTTTGAATGTCATTGCGTAGGCGTTAGCCTTCCCGAAGGGTACGCAACGAAGTGGGATGAAGCGATCCGCAAAAATTACGAGATTATGCGATTACTTCGCTCCGCTATCGCTGCGCTCGTAATGACAATTTAAAGGGTCTATAAAGCCTGAAACCCTGACAGATAGTACTTGTATGTACACCGTAGCTTATTACTTTACTTGGACTTGTGTGTACACCGTAGCTCCGCGTCGGAGAAGGGTTGGAGAGAGGTTCATCGTACTCACGTTAACTAAATTGCTGGGCATAAAACCTAGCATAACGACCTTCCAGTCTTAATAGTTCTTCATGATTCCCTGATTCCACTATTTGCCCTTTTTCCATAACGAGAATGCGATCGCATCTTCGCACTGTACTTAAACGGTGGGCAATAATAAATACTGTCCGGTTCTGCATTAATCTTTCTAGTGCTTCTTGTACCAAGGCTTCCGATTCTGAATCTAATGCAGATGTCGCCTCATCTAATATTAATATCTGTGGGTTCAGCAGCACCGCCCGCGCGATCGCAATTCGTTGTCTTTGTCCACCCGATAAATTTACCCCCCGTTCACCCACCCAAGTTTCATAACCTTCTGGTAATTGGGTAATAAATTGATGAGCGTTAGCAATTTTCGCAGCTGCTATGACTGCATCCATCTCAAAATTATCTTGTCCAAAGGCAATATTTTGAGCGATGGTTCCCGAAAATATCACCGTTTCTTGGGGAACAATGCCAATTTGTCGCCGCAGACTATGTAAGGTAACATCTCGAATATCAATATCATCGATGAAAACTTCCCCAGAGTTAGGGTCATAAAAACGGGGGAGAAGATTCACAAACGTCGTTTTCCCCGCGCCGGAAGCACCCACCAAAGCGATCGCTTCTCCTGGAGATGCTAATAAACTAATATCTTGAAGAACTGGTTCACCAGGTTTGTAAGCAAAAGAAATGTGGCGATATTCCACTTTACCTTTAACTGGAGGCAGAGCGATCGCAATTGTTTTTTCTACTACCCTTGGTTGAATCGCCATCAATTCAAACACTCGGTCTAAGGATGCTTCACCTTGTTTAAACTCATTGTAGTTGTTGGTCGTGTGTCCTATCGGATCAATTAACAATGCAGCAGCGGCTAAATAACTGAAAAAATCTCCCACAGTTAAGTTGCGTTGATAAATTTGCCACGTACCCACCATTAACAAAGATAATGCGCTTAAAGCTTCTAAAAAACCAATGATGGGAATTTGGATGGCTTTGAGACGTTCTGTGGAATACTTTGCTTTTAAAGAACGTTCTGCTTCATAACCAAAACGAGCAATTTCATAATTCTCTGCGGCAAACGCTTGTACAAGCCGAATTCCGCTGAAAACTTCCGTCAAAATAGCCGATAATCCCGACACGCGATTTTGACTTTTCACAGAATACTGACGTAGACGTTCTCCAAACCAGCCAATTAACACTCCCATTAACGGTGCAATCACAATTGTTGCTAGTGTGAGTTGCCAATTCAAATAAATCATATAGATGGGTATGGCGATTAATTGCAACAAACAGGGAATAAAGTCATGTAGTAGTTTATTGACAACTTCCCCCACCCGATCTACATCTTCTGTTAGACGGTAAGCTAAATCACCTGTTTTGGCTTGTTCAAAATAGCTTAAATCTAATTTTTGCAAATGGCTGTACACTTGCTTGCGGAGATAATAAGCCACTCTCAAAGCGACTTTAGCCATGTACATATCTTGTACGGACTGAAAAAAGCCACGTACCAAAAATACCAAAGCACAAACACCAGCTATTTGGGCGATCGCTACTACATTACCTTGACCAAAAGGCGCTGCTAACTTACCTGCAAGATTAATTAACGTTAGTGTCGCCAGCACGTATCCAATAATGCCGATTAAGCCTTTGATAATGTTTGCCCATTGGGGTTTGATATATGGCAGTAGTTGCCAGTAATTAGAACGGGTTTTCAAGCTATGACTTCCAGAATATGATTTTACTTGGTTTGACGCTATCAGTTTTTGTGTAGTTTCAATTCACTAATTTTAAAATTGATTAATGTTTTTCAGATCCATAGCCTGGGACAATCCTCTGAAAAACAGTGAAAAAGATGCTTAATAGCCCATTGTGAGTATCTTCAGAAGATTAAAACATTAATTGAACCGTATTAGCCGATATACATTTATACTTCCGCAAATATTGCCATTACAAGTTTTATCGGATACATTGCATCTAGCAGTTTTAATACTAAGTAAAACAACTGTGTAAAATCCAACTATAAGACTCATATTTGATTTCTGAAAAAACTCAGTACATTTTTATACCTTCTTACCTGTTCCCCGTTCAGAGTTCGCTTCCTACGCCAATCTTTTCAGGAATCAAAGCAGATTCCTATATTACCGACCACCCACTTATAATTATTTGGTAAATATTATGAAAAATTTGATTCGACAAGCTATTTTTAGTTTGATAATTTTCTGGTTTTCGCCACTATTAATACCATTTATACTAACAACAGAAAAAGAAATTATTACTGCTGACATCAAACGATGGGCAGAAGTTTTAAATTTGCCAGAGCAAGGCTTGTGGATGCAATTACTTGTCTTACTCTACAAAACACAAGAGTTTAGAAATTTGTACTATTATCGTCTACTTAAAGGTAATTTGAATGGGCGTATTTCGATGTATTTACTGAAAAAATTTTACCCAGAATGCCCTTCTCTTTTTTTGGATTCTTCCTGTTGCATCGGTGCTGGTTTATTTATCCAGCATGGATTTAGCACTATTATTATGGCAGATATAGGTGAACAATGTTGGGTAAACCAACAAGTAACAATTGGATATAAAGATAAATCTGGTCGTCCCAAAATTGGCAACAATGTTCGGATTACGGCAGGGGCTAAAGTATTAGGTAATATTCAAGTAGGTGATAATGTCACAATTGGCGCAAATTCAGTTGTCGTCAAAGATGTCCCTAATGATTGTGTAGTCGTGGGAATTCCAGCTGCAATTATTAGAAGAAATGGAGTCAAGGTTGAAGAGAAATTGTAAATTAGGCGTGGGGATTGCTTGACGATGGATGTTGAAATTTATTTACGTAAAAATTAAATCTACATAAATTGTATAGAAAATTATTATTTATTCCGTATGTCTTATAAATGAAAACAAGACTGCTATAAATAAATTCTGATTATGTATGACTACTATTATATTTGATAGCAAATAGCACCCTATTGTGATTAATCACAATTTTAGATATAAAAATTTCATGAAGCTCATTAAAAACCCTTGCTTGGAATTGCTTTATTAGATAAGAGTATCTAGTATCATCAATAGCTCACAAAGCATCTCATCTCGTCCTAGCATCAGGATGCCTAAATATGTACTAATTTTTCATGGGGGTAAAAAGCAGCTATCCTCAGTTGGGAAGAGAGTGAGCCTCAGTTAGTAGCTCAAATAAAGAGGAGGATGAGAGAAAATGCTTTAGTCATTTTCTCATTTTTGATCGCAGCAGTTGATTAATGATAATCTTTTATGTAATTTTTTGTATGTAATTCTTTTTGGGAGCAAGTTTGTAATCTTTACAATAGTAAATACAATGAAAAACTTTGGCTTGGCAAATATGTTACTGCTGGCTGGTGCTGGAGCAACATTTGTTTTTGCTGCTAGTCCATCTCAAGCAGCAGTGATTAACATCTCAGATTTTACTGGATGGCAGGGTATTGGCAATTTTAGTTTGAGTAGTCAACAAGCCATTATTTCTGGTGGTGGAGTTGCCGAAACTGCTGTAGAGTCATTCTTAGGACTAGCCAGCGGAGCCTTAGATACTTTGAATAGTCAAAATGTTAACAATGCTTCGGCAATTAAAAATACTATTACAGTCCAAGCTGGTGATGTTTTGACGTTTGATTGGCAGTTCAAAGCAGGTGACTATCTGCCTTATAATGATTTTTCTTTCTACTCTATTGGTACTTCTCTCAATAAACTGGCTGATGTAAGACAAGTGGGGAATTTTGGACAAACTTCATCTCAGACTGCTTACACATTCACAACAGGGGGAACATACACTGTAGGATTTGGAGTTGTCGATATATTCGATCAGTACCTAGCCTCAAGTCTAACTGTTCGCACTTCTGGAGGTAATGAACCTGTTCCCGAACCCGTAACTATCATCGGTTCGTTAGCAGCAGGTGTTTTTGGTGTAGCTTTACGCCACAAAAAAAAAGCAGCGACTAAAAGCCAAAGCTGAAGCTTAAACTAAGAATATATAACTTTAGTCTAAAAATTTGCACCTCATTTACCGACAATCGGCTGTAAAGGATCACAGAGAGCGATCGCACATCGCTCTTATTTTATGAGTCAAAATAATTAGGGAGATTTCCCTGTTACCTATTTCCTGTTCAAACTAGACACGACAAAATTTTCTAAGTCATTGTACCTGTACCCAATTTGTGAGATTCTAGATAATCGCTGCTATCAAACTTCAACAAACTGGGTGAAAACTTAGATGTCTCCTTCACGTTAGCCAAAGATTAACCCCTAGTAAATTATCAGACGTGGTGATTGATACGTCTGCTGAGATTGCCTCAAACCAGGTTTCAGGTTATCTAGAATTCTCAATAAATTGTAAAGGTCAAGCTGACCAAGAATTTTATGGATTTGGAGAATACAAAAAATACTGGTGCAGAACTCAAATAAATATGTATAAATTTTGCTCCAGAATTAACCATCCCTAAACCTTTAACTATTATTTGATTATTAGGACAAAGACATGGAAGATAAGCTGATGCTGATGATTCCTGGCCCGACACCGGTGCCAGAAGCTGCTTTACTGGCTTTAGCCAAACACCCCATTGGTCATCGTACCAGTGAGTTTAGTAACATTTTGGCAGAGGTGACAGCTAACCTTAAATGGCTGCACCAAACCGAAAGCGATGTACTGATGTTGAATGTCAGCGGTACAGGTGCAGTAGAAGCTGGGATTATTAATTTTCTTTCTCCAGGCGATCGCGTTTTAATTGGTTGTAATGGTAAATTTGGTGAACGCTGGGCTGAAGTTAGCCAAGCCTATGGTTTAAACGTTGAGACTATTACTGCGGAATGGGGTAAACCTTTAGACCCAGCACAGTTTGCTGAAAAACTGCAAGCCGATACAGCTAAAGAAATCAAAGCTGTTGTTATCACCCACAGTGAAACATCTACCGGCGTTCTCAATGACTTAGAAACCATCAACCGCCACGTTAAAGAACATGGTGAAGCTTTAATCATTGTTGATGCTGTAACTAGTTTGGGTGCTTTCAATTTACCTGTTGATGCGTGGGGATTAGATGTCGTCGCCTCCGGTTCGCAAAAAGGTTACATGATTCCCCCAGGCTTGGGTTTTGTTTCTGTGAGCGCTAAGGCATGGGAAGCTTATAAAACAGCTAAATTGCCAAAATATTATTTAGATTTAGGTAAATACCGGAAATCTGCGGCTAAGAATACCACTCCTTTCACTCCCCCAGTGAATTTAATTGTGGCACTGCATACTACCTTGGGGATGATGAAAGCAGAAGGTTTAGAATCAATTTTTGGCAGACATGAACGGCAAAAGAATGCTACCCGCGCAGCTATTAAAGGATTAAACTTACCGTTGTTTGCCGCAGATAGCTATGCTAGTCCAGCAATTACAGCAGTAGCACCGCCAGATATTGAAGCGGATAAAATTCGTTCGTTAATGAACAAGCGTTTTGATATTGCTTTAGCCGGTGGTCAAGACCATTTGAAAAATAAAATTTTCCGTATTGGTCACTTGGGCTTTGTCAGCGATCGCGATATCCTTAGCTGCATAGCATCCCTAGAAGTCGTGCTGTTAGAACTAGGCTATGAAAACTTTACTCCTGGTGCTGGTGTAGCGGCAGCAGCTAGAGTACTCAATGGTTAACAGTTAATCATTAATGGTCAATCGTCAATGGTTGAAAACTAAAGATAAATGACCAAAATTAAAAGAGCGAGTAGAATAACCATCTTTAACTCGCTCTTTCAACCTGCATTTAAATAAGTAGGATTGGTAAAAGTTAATTGTCCTATCTATCAGCCTCGTTCCTAGGCAGGGTGGATGTGACATACCTTAATTCTCCCCCATGAGCATTCATACTTAAACAGTTTCTAGCCAATCATAAATTTGTTCTAACTGTTCCATCGTAATCAACCCATACTGCCAAAGAATCATCGGCAAAGGCCCAGGATCTTGTTCCCGATGCCGTAAAGCTACTGCTAGAGATGCTGCCGAAATTGACAAATCTTCCTGTAAAAAATGAATCAGTCGTGAATATGTTGATGGTGACATTTGTAACTCACCTCCTTGTTTAGTTTGTATGGTCATATATCTATTCACCATTCCTCTTTTGTCCGCAGCTACTACTTCAGTTGAGACTATGCAATTACCGGATTAAGATCCCAAAATATTGCTTGATAATCCTTAAATAGAACACTTTTTCCCAAAAATTGAGCAATCTCAGGCTCTAAATTATCGGTTTGTTTAATTTTCTAGCAGCACTTCAGCAAGTTAAATTAGCTTCATCCTCAATTTGCCTGAGTGTTCTATTTAATTACACTTTAAGTAACAAAGATTCCATAGCCTATGCTCCCTTATGAGAGACTGTTTACACTTACGCCAAAAGGAAGATTTTTCGCAATGAAACCTTAAGATTGTTATTTTACCTCTTAAGTAGTTTTTTTGACTATTTTTGTAATCATATTAGATGCCCTAGAGACAATTAGCTAGTTTATATCTACTTAACAGTTTTTTTACAAAAAAATTATTGATTAGATATTTTTCTAGCTTATTTAACAAGGTTTTTAGGGCTTATTACCGTAAACTACTGTTCTGTAAAAATTTAATTTTGACACTATCTCCTAACTTGAGCTTTAATTCTTTGGCTCGTCCTGCACGCAGTTCAATTACAGTATCAATTGGTACGTTTGGCCCATAAGTCCCACAAGGTTCACTAGGACAAGGCGGTGCAGCAACCTGAATATACTTCACTACCCCATTTTGTAAAAAGACCATATCCAGCGCCACAGGCACATTCTTCATCCAAAACTGCACAGGTTGTGCCGAAGGAAACTTGAATAACATACCGCGATTATCTGGTAATGCAGGTCTATTCATCAAGCCTTTTGCCTGCTGTTCTGGAGTTACTGCCACTTCCAACTCAATTTTTGTCCCGTTAGGAACAACCGCTGTAGCTGAAATTGGTAGTGTCTGACCAGTGGCTGTTGGTACTTGAATAGGAGTTTTAGCCGTTGATTGGGTAGAACATCCCATCAGAAACAGACTGAGCATAATTGGTAGTAAACTTAGCCAACGTATCATAAAATTTGCCATTTTGTTATTTAAATTTTGATTTTACAGAATTTCCCCCAGAAAGCCCACTTCTTTTGGTATCTTTTTTGGTCTTATGAGCAATTATGGCTTCATCATTGTTGCGTTAAGTTAAAATGGCACCGCCCATCAACCTGTCATATCGGTATTTCAACTCTTCTTTCATCAAATACCAGCGCTCTAAAGTCACATCTATTTCTATGACTTTCTCGGCGGCTTGGCGTGCTAAGAGCAATACTTCTTCATCTTCTACTAAACTAGCTAAGGTAAAATCTGGCACACCAGATTGACGAGTTCCCAGGACTTCACCAGGGCCGCGAAAACGCATATCCATTTCCGAAATGAAAAAACCATCCTGGGATTGTTCTAATACTTTCAGCCGTTGTTGAGCATCAGGATTTCGGGAACTGCTCATTAGCAAACAATACGACTGAGCCGCACCCCGACCGACACGTCCCCGTAGTTGGTGTAGTTGCGATAAACCAAAACGTTCTGCATTTTCAATGAGCATTACCGTAGCA
Source organism: Nostoc cycadae WK-1 (assembly GCF_002897135.1). Classification (NCBI taxonomy): domain Bacteria; kingdom Bacillati; phylum Cyanobacteriota; class Cyanophyceae; order Nostocales; family Nostocaceae; genus Nostoc; species Nostoc cycadae. The sequence goes on from NZ_DF978425.1 coordinate 233,079, forward strand.
TTCGGTACATCTACACCCACTTCAACTACAGTTGTAGATACCAAAATCTGCGTTTGGTTATCTCGAAATTTCGTAATTGCTTCGTCTTTTTCGGCGGAACTCATCCGCCCGTGCAGCAACCCGACTTGAAAATCGGCAAAGACGCTTTCTTGTAACTTTTGATGCTCTTCTACGGCCGATCGCAAATCCAATTTCTCTGATTCTTCTACCAACGGCAACACTACATAAGTTTGCCTACCTTGGGCAACTTCCCGGCGAATGAGATCATAAGCATGGCTACGTTGCTGGCTTGTTAATGCGGTGGTTTGAATTTTTTGCCTTCCCGGTGGTAACTCATCAATTTGGCTGACATCTAAATCCCCGTGAATTGTTAACGCTAGTGTCCGAGGAATGGGAGTCGCTGTCATTGTTAATACATGGGGTTGTTCACCTTTTTGTTGTAATAGCGCTCGCTGCTTCACTCCAAAGCGATGTTGTTCATCTATCACTACTAACCCCAAGCGATGAAAGTTTACTGGGTCTTGAATTAAGGCGTGAGTTCCTACTAATAAAGGTAATTGCCCTGTTTCTAAGAGTGCGTGAATTTCTCGGCGTTTGGCAGTTTTGGTGGAACCTGTGAGTAATTCCACTGGTAAATGCAACAAATTAAACCAGCTAACTAATTTGCGATAATGCTGTTCGGCTAATACTTCTGTAGGAGCCATTAAAGCACCTTGGTAGCCAGATTGTATTGCCGCTAAAATTGCTACCACCGCCACGACAGTTTTACCGGAACCAACATCGCCCTGTACTAGACGATTCATTGGTGTGGTTTTTTGCAAATCATTTAAAATATCATTCAGAACTCGTTGCTGTGCGCCAGTTAATTGAAATGGTAAGATTTCGTAGAATTTTTCAATTAATTGACCTTTAGGTGCAAGAATAGCACTGGTTTGAATAGCCTTGGCTTGCTGCTGACGTTGGAGTAAGCCGAGTTGCAGATAGAAAAATTCATCAAATACCAGACGACGACGGGCAGATTGTAAGGTATCGCTATCAGTAGGAAAGTGGATATTAGCGATCGCATCTTTCAATTCCATCAAATTATACTTTTCCCGCAGACCTTTAGGCAGTGGGTCTTTGAGAGCAGTCGCCGCAGGCAAAACTGCTGTTACCGCCTGACGCACCATATTCGCCATCACCCCTTCCGTTAGGGCATAAATTGGCACTACTCGCCCAATAGTCAGCGACTCAATTGTGTCACCTGGATTTGCTAAAACTTCTAGTTCTGGGTTATCCAATGTCAAGCCATATTTACTTTCTTTCACCAACCCACAGGCAGCTACCACACTACCGACCGGGTAGCGGCGTTTCATACTTTCTTGCCAACCACGGCTAGTAAACCGCGCCCCGGCTGAAAAGCGACCAACTTTAATTTGACCTGTATTATCTTTAAGTACCAGTTCTAAAATCGATAGCTTTTGATTTTTTGGGCTAGTAAAACAATTGCAGCGCTTCACACTAGCCACGATAGTTACTGTTTCACCCGCCTGCAACTCGCGGATATTTACCTGACGCGCATAATCAATGTGGTCGCGGGGATAGTAAAACAGCAAATCCCGCACAGTATACAAATGCAAAGCTGCTAATTTGTCAGCTTTGCGAATACCTATTTCTGGTAAGTCGCTAAGTTTTTGGTCAATTTTTGGTGCTAGTCTCCGACTCACCTCATTTACAACGGGCGTAGCCTTGGGAACTTTAGATTTATAAATCCTCCCCTGCTCCCCTGCTCCCCTGCTCCCCTGCTTTTCTATCTCCTCCGGGTCTTCTTGCTGTTTTTGCAGTTGGTCAAGATACCTACGAGTTGTAGTAATTAAAGTTTGTCTATCTTTGACTTCCAAATTGGGATAACTGGCAAATTTTGTCGCCAATTCTTGCCAACGGCGACGTTCAATAGCCGGGATAGCAGCTGGAAATTTCCCAAAAGTCAAGCTGAGAAATTCACTAAAACGGTATTGTTTGCCCATCAAGTCTATAAAGCCATGTTCTGCTTCTATTGCCAAGGCTTTATGCAAGCGTATCCAATCTGGTGTGTCATTAGTCATTGGTTGTTTGTCAATGGTCAATGGTCAATGGTGAACCAGCGCGGTCTTCTCCCAAAGGGAGAGGCTAACGCCCGCCGTAGGATGCCCAAAGGGCTGTAGGGGGTTTTTCCCCATGAGCGACTGGTGTTAGCGCAGCGTTAGCGACGTTAGGAGCGTCACCCCGAAGGGGTCATTAATCATTGGTGATTTTGGTCATTTGACTTTGGACAAAGGACAAAGGACAAATGATTAATCCTCATACCAACTTGAGCGCCAAGCCGCTTCGGCTTCTGCAATCGAACGTTCCCGCTGCTTTTTTTGATATTCCCGTCCGAGTTTTTGGAGTTGTACTAAGATATTACGAATTTGCTTGCGGCTAGAAGCTAATGTCGTATCAGCAAATTCAATTTCTCCTAGTCGCAGATTAATGGCCATAACCTGTGTCAAGCTAGATTCATCTTCATCTTGGTCATTGTCAATTTCAATCACCAAGTTTAAAAGATTTGGCGGCCCTGGCATAACTTCTGCGGCTGCTTCAGAAGCTGCGGCGGCTGCTTCTAAAATTGGTTCTGGGACTGTTTTGGGTAAAATATCAGCTTTTTGCAACAACACATTGGTGTCGTGAGAGATTTTTTTGAGTGCTTGTTGCGTCAATTCTTCTAAGCTATTTTGCCATTTTGCCAGTTCTACAGGGTTAGAAGAGTCAGGAGGATTGAGTCGTGAATTCTCCACAATAAGTTCTTCGTCATCCCCTTCATTTTCTTCAACATTCTCATCTTCTGTAACTGCTTCACCATTAATATAGGTGAGTAATTTCTCAGATAGCTGTTTTCCTAATTTGCGAATGGCTTGTTGCAATTTCTGCCGTTGATTTAAAGACAACTTTAAAAAGTTTTCGGGATAACCTTGAGTACACAGATGGTAACTTGCCAGAATCAACTGCTTCCGCACGGCTTCACCTAAAAGGGTGAGATAGATAGTATAGGCGCTTTGAAGTTCTGCTGCGATCGCCCGTATCGCTTCTTCCAGCATTGCCAAATCCCGATCAATTCGCTCAATTGCTCTCGCCATATCTTTTCTTAATTGCCCATCATCCGATTTTAGATTTTAGATTTTGCGAAAAGTTGCGTGGGCGGCTTTGCCGACTTGAGCAAACTTTTCAAGACGATTTTGGATTGAGAATCGCTCTTTGCATCTAGCTTCCGTCAATCAGTTTTTCAATTGGTATCCAACTAATTTTGGTACAAATGTACGCAGTTATCTTCTAATAATAAAATACAGGTCAGTTTAATGTAACTGACCTGTCTTAAAAAAGTCATTTGTCCATAGTCAAAAGTCAATAGTCTATAGTAATAAATTTTGACTATTGACGACCAAATTACTTAGCTCCGATTTGAGCCGCAACTTCATCAGCAAAGTTAGTTTCTTGTTTTTCAATGCCTTCGCCTAGGATATAGCGCACAAAGCGGGTGACTTCTACTTCTTCACCGACTTTAGCCTTAACTTGCTTGACCAATTCTTCTACAGAAATACTTTGGTCACGGATGTAAGGCTGATCGAGCAAAGTCATTTCTTTGAGACGTTTGTCAATCCGTCCTTGAACAATCTTTTCTCTGATGTTCTCAGGTTTATTTGCCAAATCATCTTTGCCCATTTCGATGTCTTTTTCTTTTTGGACAACGGGAGCCGGAATTTGGTCTACGCTGACATACTCAACGTTGGGACAAGCTGCAACTTGCATAGCAGCGTTCCGTGCCAAGTTTTGGAATTCTTCGTTACCCGCAGCTGATTCAGTGGCGGATTTGATCTCAACCAGTACACCAACACGACCACCAGTGTGGATATAGCTATCTACTACTCCTGGTGTACCCTCTGGTAATGCAAAGTTGATAAAACGGCGTACCTGAATGTTTTCACCGAGTTTAGCAATTGTTTGCTTGATAAATTCATCTACAGTAACGCTATTATCTTCGATGTAAGGTTGAGTCAGCAAAGACTCAATACTATCGGCATTAGCAGCTTGCTGTGCAAGACTCTTAACTAGAGATTTAAAAGCCTCATTTCGGGCAACGAAATCGGTTTGACAGTTAACTTCTAGTAGCACGCCTACTTTACCATCAGGGTGAATGTAGGTGTCTACTAAACCTTCAGCTGCGATGCGATCGCTTTTTTTACCCGCAGAAGTAATACCCTTTTTCCGTAGCCAATCTGTAGCTTGTTCAATGTCGCCGTCGTTTTCTTTCAGCGCCTTTTTACAGTCCATCATGCCGGCACCAGTTTTTTGGCGTAGCTCTTGGACGAGTTTTGCAGATATTTCCGCCATGTTGCCTCAATTCCTAACTTGACCTAGAGTTTTTATCGCTTACGGGCGTTGAGTATTTCTATCTTACTCAGAACTGAAGAAAGTCTGAAGTCTGAAGCTTGAAGTCTGAAGTTTTATTTTTCATACTTCAGAACTTCATCCTTCCTCCTTTATTCCTCCTCTTCGTCGTCGGGAATTAACGAGTCAGAGTATTCACTTTCGTCGTATTCGTAATCTTCCTCGCCGCCTTCGTAGTCTTCGTAATCTTCTTCTGCATCTAGCTGACCATGACGGCCTTCATAAATTGCATCCGCCAATTTGCCAACTATCAGCTTAATAGATCTAATAGCGTCATCATTTGCGGGGATAGGAATATCTACAACATCTGGGTCACAGTTAGTATCCAACATGGACACAATGGGAATGGAAAGTTTCTGACATTCTTGAACTGCGTTATATTCCCGGCGTTGATCTACAATTACTACCACGTCAGGGACTTTCCGCATGGTTTTAATCCCACCCAGGTATTTTTGTAGCTTTGCCATTTCCCGACGCAGCATCGAAGCTTCTTTTTTCGGCAATAAATCAAGAGCGCCGTTTTCTTCGCGGCGTTCTAAATCTTTGAGGCGTTCTACCCTAGTTTTAATGGTTGCCCAGTTAGTGAGCATTCCACCTAACCAACGCTGGTTAATATAGTGAGAGCCACAACGAGATGCTTCTTGAGCAATGATTCCGGCTGCTTGACGCTTTGTACCGACAAACAAGAATTTTTTTCCTTGCTCGGCTTGGGTTCTCATGTAGCTGTAAGCGTCTTCCATCAACTGGGCTGTTTGCACCAAGTCAATGATGTGTACACCATTGCGGGAAGTATAAATGTACGGCGACATTTTTGGATTCCAGCGACGGGTTTGGTGTCCAAAGTGAACACCTGACTCCATCATTTGAGCCAATGAAACGACTGGCATATATTCTTAACTCCTATTCGGGTTAAACCTCCACCCAGGTGTATTTTCTATAATAGAAAACACCCGAACTCCTGGATGTGCGGAATTTAGACAACTCTACTAGGGTAACACAGTTATGCTAATTGTGAATAAAAGCAATGATTTGATAGAGGTAGTTGCTTAGTCCCTACTTCTTCTGGTTGGCATTACTTAAAGCATAAATAGACAATTCTCGGAAAGAAACATTATTCTCGCGCGCAATCTTATATAGCTTTTGAAATGACTCAACGACATCCTTGGGAATTTCACAGCCTCTTGCTTTTTCTACCCAATTAAACTGGGCTGTGGTTGGAGGTTCATCCAGTTTCCAATCCCACACATAGACTTCAAAAGGAGATTTTATCGTTCCGCAGATTATTGGAACAGTAAAGCGAGTCAGAAGCTTCATCTTATCGTTTATGGGCAGCAAACCAACCCGATCCTCGATGGCTTTAACTAGCTGGGGTTTAGCTGGCTGTAATTTTTCCACTTTATACAGCTTCAGCAGATTGGTATAAGCAATCTGTACATACATGGGCCAGGCATCTTCGCTATCTGGTTTCGTTGTTTTCTCTAGTAGTCCACCAAGGAAATTTTGCT
>NZ_DF978425.1:242260-355137 GCF_002897135.1 Nostoc cycadae WK-1
AGCAAAATTGCCTTGGTGGACTACTAGTTCCAGAGCTTTTAGCCCATACTGTTCAGCTTTTTTCCTGTCTTTTGCTACCAATTCTCCCTTCAGATAAATATCTGACAGATGAGCCGCCGCTCTTAAATAACCGCCAACAACAGCCTGCTCATAAAGCTGGATTGCTTCTTGAGAAGTCTTGGGAGTAACCTTAACCTTACCGTTTCTAATTAGGTCAGCCAATTCTATCCCAGCCGTTTTGGAACCCAGGTTCATAGCTATGCGGAAATATTTGGCTGCTTCCTCAGGCTGTGGTTTCCCTAATCCTGTTGCACTTTCATCAGCATATAGCTTTGCAAGCTCCACAGCGGCATCACTATCGCCAGCAGAGATGGACTTTTTGTACCACTCAATTGCCTTGGGCAAATCAAGTTTGGCATAATCACCATAACGATACATCTGAGCTAACCAATACATGGCATCGGAGGAGCCTTTTTGAGCAGCCTGCTGAAAGTAAGCTAGTCTTTTTTCACTGGCTTGTGCAAAGGTCTTGCTGTCTCCTGCTATTTGAGCTTTTTTTGCCCTCTCTGTATAAAGACGACCGAAATAGGTTTCAGCCTCTAATGCTCCAAGTGATAGCGCTTGATTGAAATATTTTTCTGCCTGAGCTAAGTCTTGACCAGAAACTCCTTCTCTCCCATAGAGATAGGTTTCACCAATTGCCAACATAGCCGATGCGTTACCATTTTCAGCAGCTACTAACCACCAGTCAAATCCTTCTTTCTTATTGGGTTCCGTCTCTCCCCAACCCCAATAAAGTCGCAGTCCATAAGCCAATTGGGCGCGACTAAAACCGCGGGTTGCTGCCCGTTTTAACCAATAGGCTGTACGTTCTGAGTCAGCAGCAACTCCCTCGCCAGCGTTGTAGGCAACTCCCAGTAAGTACTGAGCTTCTGCGTCTCCGCCCTCGGCAGCTTTTTGGATATCGTTGATTGATTTTTTAGCTAAGGTCTGCCTGAGCAGTTTGTAGCCATCCTTAACAATATCGTACTGATTTCTTTCCAATCCTGTTTCCAACAACCGAGTTTGTCCAGTGGCTACTGTCGGAGCTACCAAAGCTTCACGGAACTTAAAGTTAAACAGCACTCCTTCCTGATAGGGACGCTGTCTCCCATCCGTGGTTTTCCTCACTTGGTCGTTGACTTGCTCGTATACAGTTGGTAATGAAGATCCTGGTTGAGAAATTGCCTTGGCAAAGGCTTGAGTAAAAGGGCTGTTAGACGCACCAGGATCTCCATCAAAAGCAACTTGACCTGGTGAAGCCGCAAACAAAATAAAAGTGTCGGGGCCATCAGGGTTGACATTCATCTTTGCTAGTCCGGCAGGCCCTCTACTACCTCGATGCCCAGGATTGAAAGGATTATTGCGACAGGCATCCAGGACGAAGATTACTTGTGAAGCCTTTGACTCACTGAGGTAGTTCAGAATACCAAGCTGTGCATCCATCGCTTGATCAATGTAGGCGGCTTTACTTGGCACAGAAAGAAGCTTAGATTTAGCTGGAATCAGGTAGTTATGTCCGTCAAACTGCACCCCATGTCCAGCAAAGTAAAATAAGGCTGTGACGTTATCACCAGAGCTATCTATCTTTCTAATGAACGCATCTCTAGCTTCTGTCAAAGTTCCTATGGTCGGATTGATCACCAATGTTACCTCAAAACCAACGGACTCTAGCTCTTGCTTGACCAGTTTTGCGTCACTTACTGGCAAACTTAGAGGGTCTTCAGGATAGTCGTCGATACCGACAACTAAGGCAAAGCGTTTTGATGCACCCAGTTTTACTCCAGTGAGTGCTGGAGTTGTTTCTGCGGCTTTAGACTGATTAATAGCTATGGGGAATAGTAGTATGGATACCCCTGATACAGCCAGGGAAAGTACTATTGCCAACGGAGTCAACTTCAATTTCCAGGCAGAAAGCAAAAGCATAGCCTATATGTCATCTCCAATAAGCAGGGGAGCCAGCTAACGATGAAGTTGTTTGGTGGTGAGAAATTATTGAACTTTTAGCATCGCTCCCCGCCAAAATCTCTCGACACCTCTTACTTTCGTCAATTTATGTAATTATACTCAAGCTGGCGTTGAACACAGAAAATATTTCGGAATTTTTAACGTGGAGGCAGAACCTGGATAAATTCAATCTTTAGGTTGGGGCGATCGCACATCTAGCGATAACTTTGATACCACGGCTAGGAAAATCAAATTTTTTGGCGATCGCCCCTCAGATTAGTAAGTTTCGGGATAGCTATGCCTGCGGCAACTCCTTCGGAAAACTCATTATTTCTCCAACTTTTCCGAATTGAATCTCACCCCAAACCAAATTTTTCCAGGGAGTTTGGTGTAGTTTTTAAGTTTGTAATTACCCAAAAATCATAGAAAAAATGCGTAGATTGGGTTTCACTGCTTATCCTTCAAGAAGCAAGCTACAACGCAACCTACACAAATTTGACATTAACTGAATTGATTAACGCCGTCTGCTACCAAAACCACCGCTGCGGCTAGGAGTTCGACTCCGACCGCCACTGCCAAAACTACTACCGGAATTACGTCTGGTAGTGCTAGATCTTCCAGATGGTCTTAGTTCACTGCTACCAAAACCAGACCCGCTAGGACGGTTGGTAGTTCTTGATGGAGTTGTAGTGCGGACATTAGAACCACTAGGATATGTCCTTCTAATATTGCCTGTAGTGCGGAAAGCTGTACGATTTCTTACAGCGGCGGGGGGTGCATTATAGCGGCTGCGGTAACTGCTAACAGCTTGATCATAGGTAGAACCGTAACCACCAAAACCAGTTAGAACTCCGCCTGGTTGATAAACAGGTGGTACGTAGTATTGAGGTCTAAATAACAGACTACCAATTGCTTGACCTGCGATACTTCCAGCTAAAGAACCAGCAAAGGGAGACCAAAAGCTGTTTTCTCTCCTGACGACAACTGTTTCTTGTTGTCCAGTTTGAGGATTATTTTGAGTTTGCGTAACGTTGTGGACGTACTCAATTTTGAAGTCTTCTGTGAGATATAAAGCTGGCTGTCCGTTTTCTACTTTCAGGTAAGATTTTTTACCCGCTTTGATTTCTTCGTCGGTCAGCCGTGCCATTTGCACATTTTCGGTTGTAAAGGTTGGGGGTGTACTATTTAGTAAAAATAGCGTGTATTCCCCTGTACTATCGTCATAGGTAGCTTGTTGTACTTGATACTGTCCATCACTCAATCTGGTGGCAGTAGAAGTTTGGCTAACATTGCGGCCTGTGGGAGTAGTTTGCTCTCCGCCCCCGCAAGCAACAGTTGTTATGCACAAACTCAAGGCTAAAACAACAACTGTAAATTTACGTAATATGGTCATGATCATTGCAGTATTGTCTTATCTCCGAGCTTAACAACTTCTGAAAATGGTTGGTGTGCGGACAACCCAACAATCTACAAAGGTATCAATTCTGGGTAATATTGCAACAAATCATCGTTGCTCAATTCATCGCCTAACTGTGCTGGCGAAAAATGTACTTGAATCGCCCGGAATTTGTTTTTGTATTGCAAATTTATCAAGGCTCTTAAACCTTCTTTGAGTGCTTGAATATTTGCCAGGTCTGTTTCTAACTCCGGGACTTCACCTTCAAAAGCTACGGTAATCATCACTACAACGTTACGTGTAACTGGAATCGAAAAGGGTTCATCAAAACCAGAGGGAGAGTCCCAATCAATATCAGCACCATATCTTTCGGCGGAGTTAGTAAATAACTCGTTAACGTAATCGCCTGCTTCGCCTTCGCTCCAAAATACATCGCCTTCGTTGGCAGCAGAAGTCCAATATTCATCGTAGCGCAGCAGAGTTTCACTAAGTTCGACTAATACCTCTCCTAAAACTTGCAAGTCGCCATCAGCATCAATTGCTTCTCTTGCAGAATGATTTAATACACCTAAAATTGGGGCGATATCCGACCCACCTAAGTGAATAAACAACCGACAGACTACATAGCGAGTCCGACCAACCATTCTATTAAAGGTATCACGCATTTGCTACCTCCAAAAATCTGTTTCTGGGAACATAGAGATTTTCTTATTCATTGATATAGTGAAAGCTTTTGAGAAAATCTACAACTATATTTAACGAAAGTGATGCAATTGTGGAAATTTCACTGGATTTATCTGCTAAAAATGTCGCATCCAGTTGCGAGGGATTAATAAATTTTTTACCAAAGTAGGGATTATTGTATACTGTCAATGTCTGGGCGCTGGAATTAGTCAAGATGGTTTGCGTAGGCGCTCTAAAGAAATTTATTTTCGCTGCTAATTCGAGATTTTTTTTCATTTGCCGAATAGTCTGAGCCTGACTAATAGCTTGTTCGATGAGGGTGGTCAATTGCTTCACCCGATGGGATATTTTTATGTCTAATTCGGGTACATTTTCTTGATTAAGTATTTCTATCACTTGGTAAATGCTTTTGTGTGTACTAGTGGCATCCCTAAAAGGGAGAATGGCCAGACAAGCTGTAGGTAATAAAGCTTCATCGCTATCTACCCGGAATGTAAAGACAGTCCGGCGACGACCAATTTCCATACTAGGAGGTTGTTTGATGATGCGATATTCTTGGGCGATGTGGAAATAAGCGCCAGCAAGGGCAAAATTTGCTTCTGGTTCGAGGGTGGCATCGACGATAATGCGAATGGTTGGCGGTGTTTCGTTAAAAAAGTCGCCTGGGTCGTCGGCTTCAAATTTTTGGATGATTGAGCGATCGCCTTTTGGACTAAGATCAACCCATTCACAAATCATTCCTTCGGTTTTTAGCCCAAATCGTGAGGCGGAATGCAGTTTAGCTCCGGTTAAGGTTGCACCTGTTAAGTCTGCACCAATCCATTCTGCTTTAATTAATGTTGCCTCAGTTAAATTTGCATGAACAAAACTTGTATTAGTTAAGTTAGCATTGCTTAAGTTGGCCCCCATCAAGTTCGCACCACTCAATTTTGCGCCGCTTAAATCAGCCCAACTGAGATTTGCACCACTTAAATCAGCCCAACGAAGATTCGCCCCGCTTAAATCTGCACCGCTAAGATTAGCATGGGTGAGATTTGTCTGTTTAAATTCAGCATCGCGTAAGTTCGCGCCGCTGAGGTCTGTTCGATGCAAATCAGCTGCGTTTAAGTTTGCCATTTCTAAATTTGCACCAGCCAAAGAACTCCCTTTGAGACTAGCCTCGCTCAAATTAGCGCGACGAAGATTTGCTTTGCGGAGTGTAGCTTCGCGTAAATCGGCATTACTGAGGTTAGCTTCAAATAAGTCAGCACGGCTTAGTTCTGCCCGAATTAACTCCGCACGTACTAAAGAAGCACTTCGCAATTGAGCGCGGCTGAGGTCAGCACGAATCAAGTTTGCCACATTCAGACTGGCATGATTCATGATTGCACCGACAAAATTGACACCACTCAGACGAGCGACATTCAACTTAGCATGGCTCAAATTGGCATCGCTGAGATTTGCTCCACTCAAATTCACTACACTCAAATTAGCTTCGCTGAAATTTATTCCGCTGAGTTTGGCACCACTCAGGTTCGCTTCGCAAAGTTCGATACCGCTAAAATTTGTAATCCCTGCTGTGTATTGTTCGAGTAATTCCTCTACAGTCATTGATGCTACCCATAAATATAAGTTAAAAGTTAAAAGTCAAAAGTCAAAAGAATTAAACCGAGACAGGCAAGATAAACAATTTATTCCGGAAAAATCCTTTAGTTGATAAAGTATGCAGAATATTAAGTGAAAAATACGCTGACAAAATCAATTATGAATATTGGTATTTTAGGTTTGGGATTAATAGGCGGTTCTTTGGGTTATGATTTGCGATCGCAAGGTCATCATGTCTTAGGAGTAAGTCGCCGTGAATCTACCTGTCAAACAGCAGTAGCCCTTGGTAGTGTCGATGAAGCCTCTGTAGATATGAGTTTGTTAGCAGCCGCAGACATTATTTTTGTTTGTACGCCTATCGCCCTTATTGTTCCCCAAGTTGAACAGTTAATTACACATCTTTCTGCTGCTACGATTATTACTGATGTTGGTTCAGTGAAAGCACCAATAGTCCAGGCAATTTCTCCACTTTGGGAAAGGTTTGTGGGTGGTCATCCAATGGCAGGAACAGCAGATAGTGGGATAGAAGCGGCGCAAAAAAATTTATTTGTTGACAGACCTTATGTACTTACACCAGATGCAAATACACCCAAAGATGCGATCGCTATTTTAGAAGAAGTTGTGCGATCGCTGAAAGCTAAAATCTACCATTGTCAACCAGAACAACACGACCGTGCTGTGAGTTGGATTTCTCATTTACCTGTGATGGTGAGTGCGGCGTTAATTACTGCTTGTACGGGCGAAAATGACCTAGCAGTTTTACAATTAGCTCAAAATTTAGCTAGTTCTGGCTTTCGAGATACTAGCCGTGTCGGTGGTGGAAATCCTGAATTAGGCGTAATGATGGCACGCTATAATCGCCAAGCATTGTTAGGTTCATTGCAACAATATCGCCAAAATATCAATGAATTTATTAATTTGATTGAACACGAAGATTGGATAACTTTAGAAGCCAAGTTGCAATCAACACAACAAGCAAGACCTTTATTTACAGATTAGGAAGCGTTGCAGGCGTAAACATTCAGTAATTATCCCGCAAATTGTGTTTCCCTGTTTCTGCATAGATACACAAAATACGGACAAGTCTATTAATTGGCACTATTCAACTGTTAACTGCGTCATTTGCCTCAATCAACTAAATGTGCGTTAGTTTAACTGGTGCAGCATATCAAATGTTATAAATAAACCTTGTATATTCCATATAATTACTTACTAATGTTTACTTATTTTCGTTATAAAGGCTTACGAATTAAAACTTGTGTAGTTAATAAATTATTAATCAACGCCGTGTGCAACTTTTTCTCAAATTTAACCCCCAAACCCTTCCCTACAAGGGAAAGAGAGCAAAAATCACAGCCTCTCTCCGTTGCGGGGAGAGGTTTGGAGAGGGGTTTCAAAAATAAGTCGCACATCACGTTAATTACATTGAGGCAATCTCCTTTCATCCAGATAAGTTGGCGGTCAATTCAGCGTTTTCTACCGATTCTGTTTGCAGTCTCATTTACCGCAGTAGTGCTGCTAAACAATTTCAGTCCTGCAAATGCTCAGATATCTTCGTCACCCCGTCAAGAAATTCGCGGGGTTTGGCTGACTAATAATGACTTCGACATTATGAAGTATCAAGCCAAAGTACAGGAAACTATGGCGCAATTACGGCGGTTGAACTTTAACACAGTCTATCCCGTAGTTTGGAATGATGGTTACACAAAATATCCCAGTGCGGTAGCACAACAGTTGGGTATTCCCTTTTTCTTCAAGGGTGCAGAAGGACAAGATGTAATTGCTGACATTATTACCCAAAGCCGTCGCCAAGGGTTACTAGCTATACCTTGGTTTGAATTTGGTTTCATGGTTCCTTTGACTTCAGAACTAGCGTCGGCTCATCCGAATTGGCTGACACAAAAGCAGGATGGTACACAAACCTCAATTACAGCTGCGGGTGAAGTAGCTTGGTTTAATCCTTTTCACCCGGAAGTACAGAAATTTATTACTGACCTTGTAGTCGAAATTATTACCAAATATAACGCTGATGGGATTCAATTTGATGACCATACAAGCTTACCTGTGGATTTTGGTTACGACAGTTACACAATTAAACTATATACAGACGAAACCGGAAATCCGCCTCCAACTAACCCTCAAGCTCAAGCATGGGTGCAATGGCGGGCAGATAAAATCACAGCTTTCATGTTGAAACTCAATCAAGCGGTGAAGCAGATAAAGCCTAATGCCATTATCTCGGTTTCGCCTAATTACTATGACTTTGCGTATAAATTTCAACTCCAAGACTGGCTGAACTGGGTAAGGTTGGGTATTGTAGATGAGCTTGTTATGCAAGTTTACCGCAATGATTTAGAAGCTTTTACTAGTCAAATTACCCGCCCAGAAATTATAGAAACACAACAATATATACCTACTGGGATAGGAATTATGGCAGGGTTGCGAAATCGCCCAGTTTCTTTGCCACAAATTCAGTCTCAAGTACAGGCGGCTCAACAACGTGGTTTAGGTGCGGTGTTTTTCTATTACGAAAGTCTTTGGGATTATGCACCAGAACCTGTGGCGCAGCGACAGGCTGGATTTTTAGCAGTATTTTCTAACCCTGTTTTGCGGGATACCTCCCAATTTACACGGCGCAAGCCTACTTTTGATACGCTAACAGTTCCTTTATATACAAAGGGTTCTGTCAGTCAACCAGGACGCGGCTATTTTTTAGAGGTTTCTGTGGCAGGCGATCGCCCAAAACGTGTTTTATTAGATACAGGGTCAGCAGGTTTAAGAGTTCCCAAGGAATTTTTAGGCAATGTTCCCGTCCGCAAAACAGGGCAAATTGTCAAAGAAGTCTTGAGTGATGGGACTATCTTAGAGGGAGAATTAGTTTATACCACCATGAGCATAGGTTTAATCGCCACGGAAGAACCTATTCCCGTGCAGGTCGTTACTAGCCGCAAATGTACTCCTCAAAAACCAAATTGCTCTGCCAAAACTAATACACCATTCTCTGGGATTATCGGGGTCAACTACTCTGAACGGACACTGCCTTATAACCCATTAAGAAAACTTCCAGGAAATCTAAGTAACGGATTAATCGTCACAGGTAATGGTGGTAGTAACAATAACGGTAGCCTCACGCTTGGTTTAACAGCTAAGAATCGAGAAGGTTTTAAGATGACTTCTCTGAAACAGCAACCAGCAATAGATGGGATACCTGGTAATAGATGGGACTCTCGACTCATCGGAGTTTGTTTAACTATCTCTGGCAGTTCTATCAAAAATAACTGTAATACCAGAATGGTCACTGACACTAGAGCCAGAAATAGTTTTGTAGAATTTAAATCAGCTTCCCTAGCAGGGAAACTCAAGCCAGGAAGCTTACGTGGGGAAAATGCTGTGAAGGTAGCTATCCCTAAAATTTTGGACTACAGTCTAGTACCGGGCAACCGTGACGGATTTAATCTATGGAATATTAATATTTCTCCAAAAGCTGAATATCCCATATTTGTGAATAGTGGCATTGGATTTTTTGATAAATACGATGTCCTGTTTGATTCAATCAATGGGCAACAGGGTTTTCGTATTCGTAGTTAAGGATGTTGTAAGCCTGCTACGGTTACTAGACTGTAGTTTACGCTTCGCTAATACAACCTGCTGGACTGATACTATTTAAATGATGCCCCTTTTGTATGAACTATTAATCCTTTCCTTCTACACTCACCAATGAAGGAATAGCTGTAAATTGTCATAAAAGTAGAGATAAATAAGATAATAATATATACTTGACTTTTTCAGATTCATATCAATATAATACTTCAAAATTTAAAAATCATGCGTAATGTTATCAAATACTAAAATAGCTACAAACCAAGCTAAATCGCATATTGCGGAGTTTGAAGGATTACGTGGAATCTTATGTTGGTGGGTCGTTTTTTCACACATTTTATTATTCTTTGGGATTACAGATGAAGATTTAGGCTCATTCAAATTTATTTTGAATGCTTCCCAAGCAGTCAATGTTTTTATAATTATGAGTGGTTTTTTTATTTTTTCTCTTTTGAATTCTGGTAGAGAAAATTATAAGCAGTTTATAACACGAAGATTTTTGAGAATTTTCCCTGCTTATTTTGTTTGTTTGGTGTTTTCAATTTTACTAACTGATATATCTGTACAGGCGTTACAAAATCTACCTTGGAAAGCGGAGAAAAACTTAATTCGTCTACAAATTTTTCAAGACTCCCTAGATTACTTTTGGCAGCATTTAATCGCACATATAACCATGTTACATGGAGTTATTCCCGATAGTATGTTGCCTAGTAGTAGTTTTACTTTTATTGGTCAAGCTTGGAGTATTTCTCTAGAATGGCAATTTTATTTAGTTGCACCTTTTTTATTTTATATAGTCAGTAAAAAAAATACCTGGGGAATTTATCTAATTTTATTTTCTGCATTACTTTACTTATTTGCTAAAGTTGGTTCAGCTTTTTTATTTACTCAAATACCTTTCTTTTTAGTGGGTATTATTTCTTTTTATATTTGGAAATCTCCTCTAAGTTTGCCGAAAAAACAAAAAGGTTTAATTCTAGTTTGTAGTGTGATATTAGTAACTGTATTTACTGGAAAACCAGATTTAATAGTTTGGACAATAGTTTTTCTGAGTGCTTTAATAAATCGAAACTCTCAGGAAAATGGGATATTCTCCTTAGTATCTAAGATTCTAAATAACAAAATTATTCTTTACTTTGGAAGGATATCTTATTCTATTTATCTGATACATATGGTTGTGATTTATAGCCTATTGTACTTGATGACACAGTATTTTTATAACATCGATAAAGGATGGTATTTATTAAGCATTTTTGTAGTTTCTCTACCTTTAATAACTATTGCTGCACACTATCTTTACAACTGGATAGAAAAACCTTTTATTACTTTAGGTAAAAGGATTGCAGCGAATTTCTAGAGCCGTTGTTACCATACTTCATTAACCAGCAATATGTTGTAATTGCAAATTGAATTTATGTTTGTATTTTTGATGTTTTTGCTGGATGATCCATCAATATTGAGATATAAACTCTTCTGAATATTGGCAATTTTTCACGAAATATTATAAGTTATGTAAAGTTTTTCACTGATGGTTTAATTCCAGATTCAACCCATGTTAATCTTCTCCGTAAGAACACAGCACAAATAATTTAGATTTCAAAATTTTCAGTCAATTATAAATTTCCTTAATTTATAATTTTGACATTGCCAAACTTTTTCTAAATCTATAATCTCCAGCTAGAGACTCAAAACTGAAAAGGCTTGAAACCATTCATAATTATTTGAGGAAATAAACATTATGAATAGTAATAATCTCTTGGTTAGGAAAAGTAAAAGATTAATTCAAAAGATAGCAGATATTCCCTTTGCAATTTTCTATCCTGAAAAATATAAAGACTACAGAGAACTGTCTTATTGGCAGGCTACCTTAGAAAAAGAAGGGCAACTTGGAAACGAACATTACTCATATTTTTACACTACCTACTTTGATTTAGAACCCAGTTTTTATGTGAGTAAGCGAGTTCTTGACATTGGTTGTGGGCCTCGTGGCAGTCTAGAATGGGCTGATTCAGCATCTGAGCGGATTGGTTTAGATCCTTTAGCTGATGAGTATTTAAAGCTAGGAGCAGACAAACATAAGATGAGTTATGTGGCTGCACCCTCAGAAAAAATTCCCTTTGCCGATGAATACTTTGATGTAGTTTGCAGCTTTAATTCTTTAGATCATGTAGCCGACTATCAAGCAACGGCATCAGAGATTAAGCGAGTTGTCAAACCTGGTGGTTTATTTCTGATGATAGTAGAAGTCAATCATCCACCCCGCCCGCACGAACCTATTTCTCTGAGTTGGCAGACAACAGACGACTTCTTAGATGTATTTGATGTAATCAGTGTACGTCGTTACGAAATTGGCAATCATGATATATATGGTCAATTACTTAAAGACGATCGCTTTGATGATATCAAGAAAAAAAAGCGCCCAGGAATTTTAACAGCTAAATTTGTCAAACGAGTAGAAAAACTTTTTGTCTAAAATTACCTTTACCTCGGCTGCAATTACCAAATTGCGAGATCCCATTATCAGCATCTCGCAATTAAAGCATTTCTGATTTTTCTCTGTCTACAAACATCAAAAATTAATTTATTGATTACTTCGCATATCGACGCGGAGTATAGACTGAGATACTACCATCACTACGTTGAAGAGTTTTAGTCTGGCTAGAACCAACAATAATTACCGTTCGCATATCTGCTACATCTGGTGTTAACTGGTCAAGAGTAATCACCTTAACTGTTTGTCCTGGTCTGCCGAGATTTCTACCTAATACTACGGGAGTTTCTGGTGAACGATACCGCAGTAATATGTCTCTAGTGGCTGCAAGTTGCCAAGTACGGTCTTTTGAAACAGGGTTGTAAAATGCGATCGCAAAATCTGCTGCCGCTGCCACCGCAATTCGTTGTTCAATAATTGACCAAGGTTTCAAAATATCTGACAGTGAAATCGCGCAGAAGTCATGTCCCAAAGGCGCGCCAACGGCCGCTGCTGCTGCTTGCATAGCGGAGATTCCCGGCGCAACGTAAATTTCGATACTGTCCCATTCTGGTTGAGGATGGCGGTCAAGGACTTCAAACACCGCTGCCGCCATTGCATATATCCCTGGATCACCAGAAGAGACTACCGCTACATACTTACCTGTGGCGGCTAAATCCAGCGCCATTGTCGCCCGTGCGATTTCTTCGCGGTTATCAGATTCATGACGTTGTTTGCCATCAGCCAAAGCACCAACTAAATCGAGGTATGTTTTGTAACCTACAAGGTCAGTTGCAGCTTTGAGAATTTCCTTGACTTCTGGAGACATCCAAGATGCAGAACCTGGCCCAGTACCAATTATGGCTAATTTACCACGTGCTTGACCAATGATGTTGGGGTCTATTGGTTCGGGTGCGATCGCTAGTGATATTTCAGTAGATGCAGTGGCAATTAGTTTACCAGATGAACCTGCTGCCGCCAAAGCGATCGCTTGTGCAGCGCTATCACCTTGGGTAAAAAAGCGACTAACAACACCAAAAGCATTAGCTATAGCATGAATTGACGGATTAGCGGCAATACTAATAGGGGCAAATATTCCAGCTACAGAGGCAGGTGCAAGTTCAGCATCTGCGAGTATTTGCTGTACTGTAGTTAAATTAACAGAAGGATGAGTAATGGCGATCGCTATAGTTTTGGGATGGTAAACCAGACAATTAGCGGTAGAGTGTACTAAACGTTCTGTAACTTGAATTGTCAATTCTCCCTGAGTATCAATGGGTAACTGACTATTACTCAACCAAAGTGCAGTTCCCTCCAATTTTACCTGCGCTCCCGCTAACAAATCGGAAATAAAAGTTTTAGCATCATCTGGGTTGGCTAAATGATAGCCAGAAGGAGGCGACAACAACGCTGTCCGAAAACGGATATCACCTGTAGTTGTAATCGCTGCTTTCACATCCAGCACCTCAGCAATGCGGCGTGCTAAATCATTCACTCCACTCAACCCACCCAACAGCGGAACTACAGCACTGCCATCTTCTGCCACAGCTAACACTGGTGGTTCCTGACGCTTATCACAAATCAAGGGTGCTAAGGTTCTAATCAAAATACCCGCAGCACAAATACCAATCAACGGTGTTCCTGTAGCAAACAATTCACGCAACGTTTCCCCAAAATTTGTGAAACTCACATCAACCCCAGAAGTGCGTCCTGCTAAACCATATAAAGTTGCTTCTGGCAGAACGCTGATTATTGTGCGGGCTATTGCTACACTATTTTGACCCAATACTACAACAGCAGGTGCAACTTTCGTCATCATAAGAGTTGTTGAACTTGAATAGATATCATGCAAAGTTGATATCTTTCAAATCAAACCACAGATCAATCCCTTTGCCAAAACAACAAGTATGAGTAGGGTGGGCATTTTCAGCAAAACCTATATCAACCCAGAATATAGTAGTGAATGCCCACCTTACAAATATCTAAGTTTTTTCAACAATCAAATTATGATTTCTATAGATGCAGTCGGTAATTTCCAAAATCGTGTAACTAATGCTCTACATCTAGGCAATCAAACTAAAATCGCTACTAGTGAGAGTAATATCACTATTGCCTAAACGGGCAAACTCAAACACCGTTCCTGTACCCAAAACATTACCATCCTGGTTATAGAATAAGCTGCCAGTACTTTGGCTATAAACTATCCGCGCATTACTAGCATTGACCAACTCATCATCAGTAACAACTGCAAAGTCAGTTAAAGTCTGTCCTGCACTATTAATAACAGCCTTGAAAGTATTTTTACTCAGCACAATCTTATCTTGTAAGGCTTCAAACTGGCTGATATAGTCAACACCTAAGCTGGCAGTGAAAACACCTTCAGCTTGGAACAAATATTTATCCTTACCAACTCCTCCTGTGAGCATATCATCACCTAGACCGCCCCAAAGAGTATCATCTCCTGCTAACCCTTGCAGTTGGTCATTACCATTACCTCCAGTGAGAAAGTTATTTAGTGCATTACCAGTAAGACGGTCATTGCCTGTACCACCAGTGGCATTTTCAATGACGTTGTTGGCAGAAAGAGTGAGTTTGAGATTGCTATTAACTGTTTGTGTTGTAGTAATACCTAAATTTACATTGCTGGAAATAGTAGTACCGCGAAAGTCAATCGTATCAATTCCGCCTGTGGTCGTTTCCACAATCCTATCAGTGCCTAAAAGAGTAGTAGCGGTAAACGAGTAGGTATCATTTCCATCTCCACCTGTAAGGGTATTATTACCAGTATTCCCTTTGAGAATATTATTACCTGCATTTCCTGTGCCGTTGATTGCGGCTGTTCCTGTGAGGGTAAGGTTTTCAACGTTCGCTGGTAGGGTTGTCGTAACAGAGGTAACAAGAGTATCAGTAATAGTTGTCGTAACGCTGGTGGTTGTACCCAGACTGGCATTGGTAGGAGATGTCAGCTTTAAAACAAAAGTCTCATCTGCTTCATTCAGAGAATTATTGAGAATTGGGATATTGATTACTTGACTAGTCACACCTGGGTTAAAAGTCAAAATTCCTGTGGTGGCGGTATAGTCGGAGCCTGCTGTGGCTGAAGCATTAGCAGTAGCATATTGCACGGTGATAGTTT
Source organism: Nostoc cycadae WK-1 (assembly GCF_002897135.1). NCBI lineage: Bacteria > Bacillati > Cyanobacteriota > Cyanophyceae > Nostocales > Nostocaceae > Nostoc > Nostoc cycadae. Next base: position 257,117 of record NZ_DF978425.1, read on the forward strand.
GACTACTAGCGTTAGAAAGCGTAACGCTATAAGTCACGTTTTGAGCATTGCCTTCAACAATAGTCTGGTTAGCACTGAGGTTTATTTTAGGTTGCAAATCATCATTAACAATGGTTGCGGTGACGGGTGTGGTTGTGCCAATTATGTAATCACTACCAGCAGCTAGAGTTAAAGCTACAGTTTCATTACTTTCAAAAGTGGTGTCTGCGTTGGGGTCAATGGTGAGCGTTGCGGTATTTGCACCAGCAGCGAAGGTAATTGTGCCGGTTGTAGCCGTGAAACTCGCAGCACCTAATTGACGGTAGTCGTTATCAAAACTAGCTGTACCACCAACACTATAGTTAACCGTTAAGGCATTGGCAGTACTGCTGCTTCTAGTAAAGGTGTAAACTAAATTGCTGCTGCCATCTTCGTTGACACTAGTAGATGATAAAGCAAAACTGACGGTGGGATTAATGGGACTACTGACAATAGTGCCACTGATAAAATACTGTCCCAAACTGCCGTAATCTGTGTAGCCAGTAGAAAGCGGATCTCCTTTACCAACACCATCAATTGCTAAATAATAAGTTCCTGCCGCGACAGTTGTGGCGATCGCCGCAGATAATAGATCAGTGGGATTAGATGATGCAATTAAAGTCCCCGCAGAATTGTATAGCTTTGCCAATATATCTAGGTTAGGGCCGCGACTAAAGGGATCGACTGTTAAGTTAATCGCCCCAGCACCTGTGACAAAACTATAGAAATCCACATCTGTGTTGCGCTCAATAATGCCACTACCAGTTACAGATGTACCAGAAATTGTTAGAGACTTTGCTGCGGCGATTGTATTACCGACATCATCACTGCGGTAGCCAAAACCATTGTAAGTGGTAATAATTTGCAAATCATCTTCAGTATTATTAGCAGAAGCGTACTCACCTTTACTCCACTGGGTTAAGTTTTGGTAGTACCCAGACCCCATAATTCCTGCCCAGCCAGTAACTCCGCTACCGTGTCCATTGTAGTATTCTTCTGCTGGGCTAATTCGTCCATCATGTTCAAGCCCTAAAGTATGACCTACTTCATGGGAAATAGCTTCAGCCGTATATTTTTCGCTATTTTGTAGGTTGTTACTAAATATATAAGCAGGAGTATCAGTATTATCGTTAAATGAATCCAGGTAAGCGACTCCCCCGGCTCCATTACCAAACCAATCATAACTACTACCACCAATCACAACACGGACACCCCAGCGAGTATCAGTAGAACTGCTCTTAATCAAGTCATTAATATCTGTTGGAGCTTGGGTGGTAACGTTAACATTAAACGGGCTGAAATCCTCAGCAACACGCTGCCAAATATACTGGATTCTTTCAAGTTCCGCCGAACTAAAGGATGCTGTATTGCCATCAAAGTCAAAGGACGGAGTAACGATGTTAGCGCCACTTGTAAAATCTGTATTCCAGTAAGTCCCAGAGGTGGTATGCCCGTTGAAATCTAAATAAATTGTCTGGTTAGCGCCTGCTAAACTATTAAGGGAGAAAGTCTTAGATAGATCTAAAGTAGCTGATATAGTTGAAGCTAACTGTGACGGTTGAGGGTTGACTAGATTTAAATTTACTGGAGCCAGCATACAAGACGAGCAACTACACCTTTGAGCATGTGCATTGTTGCTTTGAATAGCCTGAATCAAAGTTGGTTGCAGTATAGATGTAGGTGCTAGGTTTGTTGAACTATTGTTCAGCACTAAATCAGCAAAAATTGTCCCTTTATCTCCAGGGCTGTCAATTGGTTGAATCAGACTATGAACAAAATTGCCGATTTCTTTTAATAAAACAGCTTTGATTGCTGTTGGTGTAGCTGTGGCAATAAAGCTATCAGACAGACAAATTTTATTGCTACCACTGGCATAACCTGTATGAGTATCTTCAAAAATGCTATTACTAATAATTTCGATTTTTGGAAATTGACTAAAGTCTCCAGATTGCCATTGGGAATGTAAAGTAGCTGCAACTGTATGGTTGTATTCTGTCCCAAAAACAGTGTCAAATAAATTCCAAAAGTTTTTTAAATCAGAAAAATTGCTGAGTTGGTTGTATGTTAGCGAAACAGCGGGATTGAGAGCATTACTCATAAAATTAAGATCTACGCAACTATCACAAGCGATAGTAAAATTAGCTTTTACTATTGCTTGTCAAAGTTGCGTGAGTTTTTCCCAAGTGATTGAGCGATAGCATCTATTACTAAACTGTTCTTGGTTGTACAATCCCAAGAGCGATGTGAACAAAGAATAGGCCAGATTTAAATTACTGATGTTATTGGCTACATTCTAATACTGCTATAATCTGCTTACCTGAGTTTATCTACTATTATTTTGAATTTGAATCGCAGATGATAATGTAATTTATTTTCTAAATAATTTAAATAATTCTACGTAATTTAAAAAAGTTTATATGAAAAATTCACCCGAAATAAATTTACTTAATTACTTTCAACGATTCATTTCATCAAATCAGAGAGTCCTTTTGGAGTCAGTAAGTCAGTATAAAAAACTAGCTTATGTGAAAATACCGTTCAGTTTTATCTAAATTGACTGTAATTAATGAAATTATTTGTTTAGGTAGGGAATAGAGAACACTTCGATAAGCTACTTCGGCTGCGCTTAGTACCAGTCCCTACATCATCAATAACACCAAATAAGTCAGGTAGAAATTCACTTTGTTTTCTCAACAATCAAAGATGATTCTTATAGATATTTCATGTTTTTGTCTAATCATAATAAGTTGCCATCAATAATAATATTCTCACTGGCAAATTCACTCCAAGTTACTATCTTTGAGCGCCAACTTATCTCGCTTAATTCAGGCACTTAACTTTAGCAAATGCGTCACAATTAATCATCTTGGCTGGTTAATATTAGGAGGAAAGGATGAAAAAAGCAATTATTACTAAAACACTCATTACATCCATTGGTTTGTTCGCTTTGTTTGCGCCTAGCCAAGCATCTGCTCAATTAGTACCACAACCTTGGGTATCTGTTGGGAGCAAAGATGGCGATACAACTTATGCGGTGGGAGCTAGAGCCTTAAATTTAGGTGTGGAAGTGGGAAATGGCCCTGACGGTGCTACGGGAGTAGATGTGCTAAAGTTTATCAATTTACCAGTTATTTCTCCTTATGTAGGAGTCGGATTATATTCTCAAGATAGAGGTGTTGCTGTTTCTGGTGGTGTTCAGGTAGGTGCTACAAAACACGTCTTTGTCGGTGCAGGTTATAATTCTGTCAGAGGCTTTAATGGACAATTAGGAATTAGATTTTAATTGTGTTAGGTAAGACTGAGCATTTTCTAGTCAAACCTTCATATAGTAGAAAATGCTCAGTAAAGTATGTGTAGAATTTAGTTATATGCTTTAATAAGCAGATTTTATGATTTTAAGCCTTATTTAGCAGATTAATATGGTGATAGCTTTGAACCATAGCATAAATCTTTAATTTACTCGAAATTTCTATGTTGGGACATCAATTAGTTTACTTAATTTTCTGACTATTTTAAAATTTGATTAGGGCTGCGATCGCTAGAAAAAATTTCTCTTCAATTTTACTATGATGTTCGGCAATTAGTTATAACGCAGTTAATATGGCGGCATCACCATTAACACTAGAGATTAAATTTATGGGCAAATCTGATCCCGCTAAGTAGTACTATGGCTTATGGCATTTATTTTAAGTGATGAATATCAGCATGACTTAATAACAAACTGCTGTAGTTAAAAGTATTTCTTCTCCACAATTTATTTTATTAATCTAACAGGCATCCCTTTATGGAACAAGGGTTAAGGTTACTCATCCAACTTGTACTAGAGTTTGCACCTGTAGTTGTCAATCTTGTACAAAAGAGAACATCAGAAGGTATAAATACAACAAATTATCAATTACCGCAAGTTATCGAAGAAATTATTGAATTTGTAAATATTACCACTAATAGCAAAAGTTCCGAAGATGAATTTCACCAAGAAAAACTCTTACAACAGAGATTAGCCGTTTATCAACGAGAAACACAATTACAAATTGCACAACAGGAAAGAGATACATCTCTTCAGTTACCAGAAGTCAATAAAGTTTTGGATAGCTGGCCTTTAAGATTATATCCTTCGCAAATTTTAGAAACTCGGAACACTCACACAAATACCCCTCTGAAAATTTTTCTCGCGCCTCCACAAATTAAGTTTGACCAATTTGACAGCAATCCTGAAGAAATTTCGGAATTAGAAAGAATTTTAGCTGAGGGTTTGCGTGAATTTATTAATACTAATTATTCTCTGCATCACCCTACCAGACCAACAGAATTTTTAGCAGGTGCTTGGGATAGTAAACGTTTTCATAGTGAATCGAGTATTAAGGCTTTATTTAGTCTGTTAAAAACAGAGCCAATTTTAATTTTAGAATCAGACCATGATGGTGATTATTTAAATTTTCGGATTGCTTATTGGGGCTTAGGTCAAGAGAATTATTTTTATAAAACTATCTCTCGGCTACCATACAAAGAGATTTTACAAGAGTTTGCTAAAAATCGGGCTTTAGAGTGGAAAAAAATTAGAGATGAATTAATCAATTTAGGTGAAGACTTAGAGGAAATTAATCAGTTAGGCGGTGATAATGTACATAATTTGGCAATTTTAGAAAAGGCAGAAAAATGGCAAGCTAAAGGGATTGATATTACTAAACTGTCTTGGAAATACCAAATAAATCAGCAAGATATTGCTAAGTTTTGTCAAGTATTAATTACCTGTCATTGTTTAGTAGCAGCTTGGGTAGCAGATGCTTATCACTTGGTTCATCATGATGTACCACCATTATTACCAGAGTTGTTACCTAGTTTTCTCAAAGATAGGCTAGATTTGCCCGCAGTACAGGCAATGTCAGAAGATAATATACTCCAGGTATATGCCACAGGGTATCAACAAGTTTATCAAGCTCTGGAAAAAGAGCGTAGATATTGGGTTCCAGAGTTAGCTTTACAATTAGCGCAGAGTTTATCACATTTACCCGATCGCTCTTGGGCGCAAGAACAAGTAGATTATTCCATCAACACCTGGTTAGAATTGCGTCAAGTTAAAACTCAGGAATTTCCTCATCCTCTAGAAGCAATGCTATCTGTCATCAAAATAGAAGATGAGGAATATTTTGATAAACTCAAAGAATATTTTATGGCAGTGAGCGATCGCCAAAGTATTGCATCCACAGAAAAAATCTTACAGGCGATCGCCACCCTCAAACACAAACGCACCCTCGAATCTCCCGAACTCATCCACACCTTAACAGGTCATTCCGGTAAAGTTGCATCTGTGGCTATTAGTCCTGATGGGGAGACTGTCGTGAGTGGCTGTGCAGATCAAACAATTAATATCTGGAATTTGCAAACCGGAAAACAGATTAGAACTCTCACCGGGAATTTAGGCGAAGTTTCATCGGTGGCGATTAGTTCTGATGGGAATTTTCTGGCGGTGGGAAGTTGTCAACATCCCAAAAGTAATGTCACAGTTTGGCATTTAAGCACTGGTCAGTTAATCCACACCCTATTAGGTCATCAAAAACCAGTCAACGTTGTCGATATTAGTCCTGATGGGCAGATTCTCGCTAGTGGTAGTAATAAAATTAAAATTTGGAATTTACATAAAGGCGATCGCATTTGTACACTTTGGCATTCTTCAGCTGTTCATGCTGTCGCCATTAGTCCTGATGGTAGCATTTTAGCCAGTGGTAGTTCCGATAGTAAAATTAGACTGTGGAACCCGCGCACAGGTGATCCCCTACGCACACTCACAGGTCATACAGGCGACGTAAAATCAATCGCCATTAGTTCTGATGGACAACTGCTATTTAGCGGTAGTACTGATACAACGATTAAGATTTGGCATTTGCTAACAGGTAAACTTTTGCAGACTCTCCACGGACACTCAGATGCAGTCAAATCCATCACTCTGAGTACTGATGGACAACGTTTATTTAGTGGTAGTGGCGATCGCACAATTAATATTTGGCGGATTGCGACAAATGAAATCCTCTACACACTCACCGGACATTCAGGAACTGTAAATTCTCTCGCTCTGAGTCCTGATGGTAAATTTTTAGTTAGTGGTAGTTCTGATAAAACAATCAAAATTTGGCAAGTTTAGCAAATTGCTGAATATAAACTTGAATACCTGATTTGTGTAAGAAGCTAATTTTTATGGTACTTACGTATAATTACTAGTAATTTTAAAATTATAATATTTGTTTTCCGATAAATTATTTAGACAAAATAAATTACTGATTAAATATTGATTAAACCCTTTATTTAGTGAACAATCAATATGAAATTACTTTCCCATTACATACTTAAATATCTTTGCATAGGTATTGATTATAGTGATTTTATAAAGTTAAAGATTTGAATTAACATCTAGATATTTAAGAAAAGCTATGTCAAGATGATTTTCTAGCTTCAGATTTTTATCTTCGAAATTTTAGATGATAATTTTACAAGCTAGATTGAAAACTACTTGCGTTAAATTGCTGAAACAACATCTAAATCTAGAGTTAGTAATTTTTAGAAAAAATTGTAGTTTCTACAGATTTACAATACTTTGTAGAACTTCTCTGCTTTGAACATACTCTGCCTTGCACTCAAGAGCTTATTGAAATAAAAATAGCTTTTTGACCCTGCAAGATAGCCGATAGCTTCTGATTTGAAGTATGCAGTTAGCTAATCAAACAATTATTTTTGTAATTCTTTTAGGATTGCCAGATAACCAAATTATCAATTTAAATATAGGAAATTGCTAATCTTATAATTCTCAGTTTTACAAGCTTCCACTTTGAACTTTCAGTTTTATCAGTGCTATCTATCTCCATCATCTAATTTCGCATTTTTTGAGCAAATACGTATCTGTAATTATAATGAATAATCAAAATTCTCAAATTCATACAACAGTAGTTTCTCTCATCGATTTCGTTTTTCAGAAATATCATGATGAACTAGCTGTGATTATCGAAGATCAGCAGTTTACGTATGGTGAATTGCAACAAAGGACAGAACAGTTATCTCAATACTTAACAGCACAAGGTTCACTAAAACCAAACAATTTAGTAGGATTGTGTATCGAACCTTCTTTTGAAATGGTGATTGCAATCTGCGCCATTTTAAAAGCAGGTGCAGCGTTTGTTCCTCTTGATCCTGATTTACCCCGTCAGCGACTTAGTTACATGATTGCTGATGCTAAATTAACCACGATTCTGACACAGCAAAAGTTTGCCTTTGATATTGAGCCAGCAATGCGGCAGAGTGGTTTGGACGGACAAATGTGTTTTTTAGACACTCCTACAGTCTGGCAACCTTTAACTACATCCTCTTCGTTACCTTCCGTAGAGCCTGACCAATTAGCTTACATTATCTACACATCTGGTTCTACAGGCGTTCCTAAAGGCGTAATGCTTACCCATCAAGGGTTGCTCAATCTTGCAGAAGCTAGTTGTCACACTTTTAATATCAAACCAGGCTTGCGTTTACTTCAGTTTGCTTCTATCAGTTTTGATGCCGCCGTCTGGGAAATCTTCACAGCCTTATGTGGTGGTGCAACTTTAGTACTAGGTGCAAGAGAGCAAATGCTTCCTGGGCAACTCTTGGCAAATTTCCTCACAAAATATAGGGTGCAATGGGTGATGCTACCACCTTCTGTACTGGCAACCCTCACATCTTTTCGTAATTATTTAACTGATTTACGAATGGTAGTAGTAGGTGGTGAAGCTTGCTCTGTCTCACTTGCAAAAGCCTGGGTTTCGCCTCATACACGCTTTTTCAATGCTTATGGGCCAACAGAAATCACAGTTTGTTGCACAATGTACGAATTCAAGCAACAAGAAATGAGTCTGCCTATTGGCTATGCACTACCAAATGTACAGCTATACATTCTCAATGAAGAACTCCAACTTTGTCATAGTGGTGAAAAGGGTGAGCTATATGTAGGTGGTATGGGAGTAGCTAAAGGCTATCTAGACAAACCAGAAATTACAAGTTCTCGTTTTCTAGACAACCCTTTTGGTGCAGGCAAAATCTATAAAACTGGTGATATCGTTTACGAAGATCCGCATCAGCCAGGCCTGTTACACTATGCTGGTAGATCTGATCATCAGGTGAAAATTCGGGGCAAGCGTATAGAAATAGAAGCAATTGAAATGATACTTGCCCAACATCCTGGAGTACAGACAAATGCCGTTAAAGCAATTAGAAGTGTACGTATAGAAAGTAGTGATGTGCCAGAAAATTATGGTGTATCAATGCTCGTTGCATACATCGTTCCCAAAGCTGGGCATTTTTTAACAGAAAAGCACCTACAACGCTTTGCGGCTGAACAATTACCAGATTATATGGTGCCTACGCGTTTTGTGTTCATGGACGAATTACCTTTGCTACCTAATCGTAGTAAAGTAGACCGAAATGCTTTACCAGAACTGCCTCAAACACCATCTTTTGTTGCTGATACGATGGATAACTCTATCAAAATTGCGGTAGTTTTTGATGAAGCTTTAGAATTGCCTACTGGTACTTGCAAACCTCACACTAATTTCTTTGAAATGGGTGGCAGCTCCCTGTGTATAGCTCATGTCTTATATGGACTCGAACGCGATTTTGGTGTCGCTATTCCTTCTCGCTTAATTTATGAGTATCCGACACCATCAGATGTAGCCAGATTATTAGAGCAGTTTAAACTCAAAAGTGAAAGTGCTGCTAATGATAGATACATTGACTTACAAACAGAAGCTGTACTTTCTCCAGATTTAAACACATCTCTTTGGCAAGAACCACCACAAGCTAAATATGACTGTGCATTAATTACAGGTACAACAGGTTTTCTCGGCGCACACTTGCTTGATGAACTACTGACAAAAGGTAGTTATAAGAAAATTTATTGCCTGATTCGGGCAGAAAACCAGACAGATGCAGTTGAGAGGCTGCGAGCAACCTTTATTCAATATCAACTACCAACGGCAAAACTGGCGCAGGTAAGTGTCATTAATGGCGATATTGAGCAACCACAGTTGCAACTGCCGACCCGATTATTTGACCAACTGGGTGAGGAAGTTGATCAAATTTATCATGTAGCTGCTGATACTAACTACATCAAACCTTACTCGCTGATCAAAAAATCCAATGTTGATGGTACTGCAAATATCCTGACTTTAGCAGCACATCGTCGTCATAAAACTTTGCATTACCTATCTACCTTAGCTGTTTATGGCTCAATCACATCTTTGCTAGGTATAAATGAAGTTGCAGAGGAATTTGATATTGATCTGTGTGAAGGAATTATATCTGTAGAGTATGGATATGTACGGTCAAAATGGGTTGCGGAAAGGATGTTGCACTCAGCCCAAGCAAAAGGATTAGCCGTTTCTATTTACCGTCCTGGTTTTATTTCTGGACACAGACAAACCCAAGTTGCGAACCTCAATGATATGTTCTATCGCTTCGTCAGTGGTTGCATTCAGATGGGTATGTATCCCGATTTTCCTGAAAAACGTTGGGTGCCAACACCTGTAGACTATGTTGCTGAGGCGATCGCTCATCTTTCCTTGGATACAAAATATACAGGTGGTCAGTACAATATTCTGGTACCGCCTGAAAAAGAATTAAGCCATCTAGAAATATTTGAATACTTGAAAGAGTTAGGCTATCCTCTACAAAAGATTTCTCCAAAAAACTGGTTGAATGCTTTATCTACTTTGTCAACAACTAATCCCTTACATCCATTAATTTCTTTCTTCCAAGAGAAAGTCTATCAAGACCGCAGTACTATTTTAGAGGTACATCATCGCACTCCTGACTTCCAAACTAAAAACGTCCTTCAGGCGATCAAGGATACTAATATTAAGTGTCCAACAATAGATAAAAATCTGATTAGACAATACCTACCCAACTTTGATAAACATTTTTCGACCAGACAACTCCAACATACTGCATCACTAAACTATTAGCCTAAAAATAGATTCCCGATTTTTATCAGCAGTCGGGAATCTAGATATTTCAATTTCATAAATAGTCTTACTAGAATATCAAAATCTTTAACTTGTAACTCAATAAAAAAATAGTTAATTTTTTTAACTATTTTTTGTTTATTCACAAAGGGAATAACAATGCTGACAGTTGATTTAATATCAGGGTATGAATTAAACGAAATGCTCCATGAAGGAGATGACACGATTATTTATCGTGCTAGGTCAGAATATGACAAACAATCGATCATTCTGAAAATTCTGAAAGCGGATTATCCTTCCATAGATGCGATCGCCCGTCTGAGACATGAATACAAAATTACAGAAAACCTCAATTTAGCAGGTGTTGTCAAGGTTTTAAGACTGGAAACCCACAAAAATCGCCTAGCGATCGTATTTGAAGATATTCATGGCTACTCTTTGAAACAACTGCTAAGTCAAAGCAGACAAGATTTAAAAAGTTTTATGAGCATTGCCATTCAATTAGCAAAAGCTCTAGTCTCAGTACATGATTGCCATATTATTCATAAAGATATTAAACCTGCCAACATCATCATTAACCCAGAAACTGGGCTTGTCAAACTGACTGATTTTAGTATTGCCTCCCGTTTAGATAAAGAAATACCCCAACTAGCTAACCCCAATCAACTAGAAGGCACTCTTATTTATATGTCCCCGGAACAAACCGGGAGAATGAACCGCAACCTTGACTATCGGAGTGATTTTTATTCTCTTGGGGTGACTTTCTATGAAATGCTTACCAAGCAATTACCCTTTCAAAGTCATGACCCCCTGGAGTTAGTTTACTCTCATATTGCTAAAGAACCTACAGAAATTGAATTATTAAATCCAGAAATTCCTAGTGCTATCTCGTTTATGGTAAAGAAACTGATGGCAAAAAATGCTGAAGACCGCTATCAAACAGCTAAAGGATTGTTGGTAGATTTAGAAATATGTCAAGAACAGTTAGAAACAACAGGAGAAATCTGTAATTTCACACCTGGTCGGTTAGATATTTTAAGTCAATTGCTAATTCCCCAAAAGCTTTATGGCAGAGAAAGTAAAGTTAATTCTCTTTTAGAAGCTTTTGAGCGAGTTAGTCAAGGCAAGCGTGAACTTATTTTAGTTTCTGGCTATTCAGGAATTGGTAAATCTTCTGTAGTGAATGAGGTAAATAAACCGATCACTCGTGCCAAAGGCTTCTTTATTAGTGGGAAATTTGACCAATTTCAACGGAATGTTCCCTATGCCTCATTAATTCAGGCTTTTAGTTCATTAATGAGGCAATTGCTTACAGAAGATGATACTAAGTTTGAAATATGGCGGGGTAAAATCTTAGCAGCTGTTAAGTCTTATGGAAAAGTCATTATTGATGTAATTCCAGAAGTAGAATTGGTCATTGGCAAACAACCAGAAGTAGCTCAACTCAGTGCAGCAGAATCACAAAATCGCTTTAATCGTGTTTTTACAGACTTTATCCGCGTATTTGCCACAAAAGATCACCCTTTGGTAATCTTTTTAGATGACTTGCAATGGAGTGATTCAGCTACCCTCAAGTTAATACAATTACTCATTACTGACCAGAAAACTAAATATTTACTTTTAATAGGTGCTTATCGAAATAATGAAGTTACAATTACACATCCTTTAATTCAAACAATAGAAGAAATTAATAAAAGCCATAATCTTGTTTTGGATATTGTCTTACAAGCTCTATCTGTTGATAATTATCATCAATTAATTGCTGATACACTGAATGAAAATTCAGATAAAATCAAACCATTAGTAGATTTACTTTACAATAAGACAGCAGGTAATCCATTTTTTTTAACACAGTTATTACTTGCATTACATCAAGATAATTTATTTAATTTTGACTTTCACACTGGTTTATGGCAGTGGGATATAGACAAAATTCAAACAATTGGAATTATTGATAAACGCATCGTAGAATTAATTGCTAGTAGAATTAAAAACCTGCCGATCGCTACACAAGAAATATTGAAATTAGCTGCTTGTATTGGTAATAGATTTTCCCTAGATATTCTATCTATTGTTAGCGGTAAATCACCTGCAACTACGGCAAGTGATCTGTACGCTGCCTTGCAATGTGGATTAATTTTACCTTTAAGTGATGCTTATCGCATACCCTTAGTTTTTGAACAGGAGGAATCTGCTAAATTAACTTTTGATTCCAAGCAGATTAGTTATAAGTTTTTACACGATCGCATTCAACAAGCTGCTTATTCATTAATTCCTGAAAATCAAAAACAAGGAACTCATTTACAAATAGGTCGTTTGTTACTAGAACAGACACCTGCTGAATTATTGTCAGAAAATATTTTAGATATTGTTAATCAGCTGAATGTTGGCTGGGATTTATTAACTCAACAATTACAAAAATATGAACTAGCCAAACTGAATTTGCTCGCTGGTAAAAAAGCAAAAGCGGCTACTGCGTATGAGGCGGCTGCAAGATATTTGAATATAGGCTTAAAGCTGTTAACAGCAGATAGTTGGCAAAAATATTATGAACTAACATTGAACTTATATACTGAAACCACAGAGATAGAGTATTTAAATGGTAATTTTGAACAGTCTAATCATTTAGGGCATATTGCTATAAATCGAGCCAATAATATTCTAGACAAGGTAAAACTATATGAAGTAAAAATGCTAACTTATATGGCACAAAATCAGATGCCAGAAGTATTAGAAATTGGTGTAAAAGCCTTGAGTGAATTAGGAGTAATATTACCAAATAACCCTACACAATTACATGTTTTATCAGCCTTAACAGAGACAAAAATAGGATTAATAGGTAAACCAATAGAAAAGTTAGCTTTGTTACCTGATATGTCTGATCCTTATAAACTAGCAGCGATGCAAATTTTATTGCAAATTGTGCCAGCGGCTAGTCAGGCAGGCTCTTTTCTGTTTGTGTTATCTGTATTGGCGATGGTGAGATTATCTATTAAATACGGTAAATCACCTGTTTCAGCTTATGGTTATGCAGCTTATGGAACTATTTTGACTGATAAATTTAACCAAGTTGAAACAGGATATAAATTAGGAAAGCTGGCAGTAGATTTACTGGCAAATATGAATGATAACTCAATCAAAGCTACTGTTTACTTTGTCAACAATGGCACGATTAGCTTTTATAAAGAACATTTAAAAGAAACAATCTCACCACTCTTAGAAGGGATGCAGAGTGGCTTAGAATTAGGTAATATCGAAAATGCTGGTTATTGTGCTGTAATTGCGGGCTATCATGCTTTACTTTCGGGAGAAAATTTGGAATCTGTAGATCAGAAAATATCTGGCTATGTTGATTTAATGCAGAAATTAAAGTTGCAATCTCTAGGGGTAGCTACAAGCATGTTCAGACAAGTAGCTTTAAATTTGCAAGCAAAGACATCACAAAAAGCTGTTTTAATTGGTGAGGCTTTTGATGAAATTACAATGGCAGCAGAGTTATTAAAAAATTACTCGTTTAAAGGATTTTATTATGGATGTAAAACCATAGTATGTTATTTATTTGGTGAATATGCACTAGCAGTTGAAAATGCCGTATTAGCTGAAAAAACTCATGCTGATAACGTAGGATTACTAATTTATACTGCTAATAATTTCTATCATTCTTTAGCTCTGGCAGCACTGTGTAATCAGGCGTTACCTTTACAAAAAAAGCAATATTTAAAACAGGTAACAGCTAATCAAAATAAAATGAAAAAATGGGCTATACAAGCACCATGTAACTTCCAGCATAAATATGAGCTAGTAGAAGCAGAAAAAGCTAGAGTATTAGGTAAATTTCAAGTAGCCACAGACTTATATGATCGGGCTATTGCAGGAGCAAAGAAGCATGGTTATGTCGCCGAAGAAGCTTTAGCTAATGAATTAGCAGCTAAATGTTATATAGATTTTGGTAAAGAAAAAATTGCCAAAATGTACATAACTGAAGCTTATTATGGTTATATTCATTGGGGAGCGATAGCGAAAGTTCAATACTTAGATGAACACTATAATAATTTAATTATTCGTAGTGTAAATTGGAAACAATCAGGAATCGATGTTACCCGAACGATCGCTACAACAAAAATCAACTATTCAGGAACGACAAGTAACAACGATGGTATTTTAGATTTAGGGACAATACTGAAAGCTTCACAAGCAATTAGTAGCGAAATAGTGCTAGATAAACTCCTAGAGAAACTTTTGCAGATAATTCTCGAAAACGCTGCTGCTCAAAAGGGTTGTCTGATTTTACTTAAAGATAATGAATTATTCCTAGAAGCCGTCAATAGTATAGATAGCAATTCGATTATTCTGCCATCAATTCCGGTAAAAGCAAGTAGAGATATTCCAGTACCTATAGTTGAATACGTTGCTAGAACGCAAGAAGTTTTAGTGATAAATGATGCTCTTTCGGAGCCTAATTATCAATCAAATCTTTATATCCAACAGCACAAACCAATTTCAATATTATGTAACCCTATCTTCTATCAAGGGAAATTTATTGGGATTTTGTACCTAGAAAATAAACTCATTGCCAGTGCATTCACGAAAGAAAATATCAAGGTTTTGAATTTAATTACATCTCAAGCAGCTATTTCTTTAGAGAACTCTCGGCTATATCAGCAAGCTCAAAACTACGCCAAACAATTAGAATCTTCTCTGTCTGACCTCACAGAAATGCAGTTGCAATTAGTACAGAGTGAAAAAATGTCTACTTTGGGCAATTTAGTTTCAGGTATAGCGCATGAAATTAATAATCCCATCGGCTTTATTATTGGTAATTTAAAACCTGCAAGTGAATATATCCAAGATTTATTAAAAGTAATTGACTTGTATGAAAATTACTATCCTCAACCTGCACCAGAAATAACAAAAACTTTGCGCGATATAGATGTAGAATATGTGCGGGAAGACTTGCCTAAACTAATTGCTTCGATGCAAGAGGGAATCAATCGGATTTATGATGTCAGCCTCAGTTTGCGTACATTCTCCAGAGGCGATACTCAAAAACCAAGTATTTGTAATCTTCATGAAATTTTTGATAGTACAATTTTAATTCTCAAACACCGCCTCAAGGCTTCACAAGCTCGTCCCGCAATTGAAGTTGTCAAAAACTATGACGACATTCCATTAGTGCGGTGTTTTCCTGGTCAACTTAGCCAAGTATTTATGAATTTAATAGCCAATGCTATTGATGCTTTAGAAGAGTCAAATATAGGACGCAATATAGATGAGATAAAAGCTCATCCCAATCGCATTATGCTCACTACCAAACTTAATGAGGAGCATAAAAGTGTATTAATTTATATTAAAGATAATGGAATTGGGATGACTCCTGAAGTTAAGCAGAAAATTTTTGATCACCTATTTACAACTAAACCAGTAGGTAAAGGAACTGGTTTGGGATTAGCGATCGCTCGTCAAATTATCATTGAAAAACATGGTGGAAGTATTGAGGTGAATTCTGTATCTGGGCAAGGAACAGAGTTTATTATCCAGTTACCACTGTAAATAAACTTCCTCACAAAATCCTCAATTTTCTAGCATGACATCTAGACAGTGATGTATATAAATGTTAATTTATTAGCCATTTTGCCCCAGAGTAGGCAGAAAACTTGCTTTATTTCTGCGGCCAGTGGTTCTCTATAGCTCTATTTAATGTAAAGAATTACTAATTTGTTCTCATTTAGCGGAGATTACCTTGTTATTATAAAGACATATTTACTAAATAATAATCTGAAAATTGCCAATTTTAAGACCCTTTATTATTGCTCTGATACTCAGTGATTAATTTTAAAGATACTTTAACTCAAAGTATCTTTTTTATTGTGATAATACCCAGCCTAAATAGAGGCGTGGGGATTCTTTACTCATAGACCAAGCTTGCGGAACCAAACCTAAAGCGATCGCACTGACAAACCATCAATGCGATCGCTTTTTAGTTTATTTGATAATTTGTGCTGAAAAGATTTTAGTTTTAGTCTAGATTTTTACTCAGCGATTCAATATAAGATCTAAAATTTACTATTGCAAAATCACAATGGCAGACCTGACTCCTAACTCTAGTTTTAGCTTGACCCTACGGTTGCAGATTCCCAACCGTGTGGGGATGTTGGCATCGGTGACACAGGCGATCGCCACCAGTGGTGGTAATCTGGGTCAGATAGATTTAATTGAGCAAACCCGTCAAGAGTCCACCCGTGATATTACTGTTGATGCTGCTAGTACCGAACACGCTGAGACAATTGTCCAAGTGATCAAAGAACTACCAAACATCAAATTGCTAGATGTTTACGATCGCACATTTAACTTACACCGTGGGGGCAAAATTAGCATTGCCAGCCGCATTGCCTTGAAGAGTGTTTCTGATTTAGCAATGGCTTATACTCCAGGGGTAGGCAGGATTTGTAAAGCGATCGCCCAAAAACCAGAGGAAGTCTACAATCTGACAATTAAACAAAACACTGTCGCCATTGTTACAGATGGTAGCGCTGTTTTGGGGTTGGGCAATCTCGGCCCAGCGGCGGCTTTACCTGTGATGGAAGGTAAAGCGATGCTATTCAAAGAATTTGCCGGCATAGATGCTTTTCCAATCTGTCTGGCTACGCAAAATACCGATGAGATTGTTCAGGCTGTCAAGCACATTGCACCTGTGTTTGGTGGTGTGAATTTAGAAGATATTGCTGCACCCCGCTGCTTTGAAATTGAACAAAGATTGCGTCAGGAATTAGATATTCCGGTCTTCCATGATGACCAACATGGTACAGCAATTGTGACTTTAGCTGCGTTATACAATTCTCTGAAATTAGTACACAAATCAATGGCAGATATCCGCATTGTAATTAACGGTGCTGGTGCTGCGGGTGTGGCGATCGCGCGGTTACTGCGGAAAGCTGGAGCGCAAACAATTTTGATGTGTGACTCCAAAGGTATTCTTTCCACCAGTCGCGCAGACTTGACAGAAGAAAAACAAGAATTTGCGGTGAAAGCTCAAGGTACGTTAGCTGGTGCAATGCAAGGCGCAGATGTGTTCATTGGTGTCAGCGCCCCAGGAGTATTAACCCCAGAAATGGTGCAAGCAATGGCTAAAGACCCAATTGTGTTTGCAATGGCCAATCCAATTCCCGAAATTCAGCCAGAATTGGTTAGCAAAACCGTAGCGATCATGGCGACTGGACGCAGTGATTACCCAAATCAAATCAATAATGTGTTGGCTTTTCCGGGAGTGTTTCGCGGGGCTTTAGATTGTCGCGCTAAAGAAATTACTACCACCATGTATTTAGAAGCTGCTAGTGCGATCGCTTCTTTAGTCAACCCAGCCGATTTAAATCCAGAACATATTATTCCTTCTGTGTTTGATGCGCGTGTCGCTCCGGCTGTGGCGGCGGCTGTACAAAGGGCAGCCCGTGAAGAAGGTATTGCCAAGAGTTGATTATAATTCTTTTGGGATAGGCAGCTGACACCATTTTGGATTTGAGTAATCCATCTATCACAATCATTTCTCAATTTGGGATTGCCTGTCCCAGAGCCACAGCAAAAAAGAGGGGAATAAATTAACCGCCGATGTCCGCAGATCAACGCCGATAAAAGTTACTCATGCAAAACCCCTTTGGAAGCGAGTTTATAGCAGAACTGCCGCTAATTTTGGCAGGGCCGATGCTGCAACATACCGAATCAAACTCAGTGACGGTATGGATAGCCTTAAAGCAGTCTTGTCAGGTGCAACTGAAGGTTTATGAAACAACCAACAATGGCGCAACATTAGGCAATTGTTTGCTAGAGGGGCAACGCGCTACAGTTGCTTTGGGTGAATATTTGCATATCGTAGCCGTGACGGCGCGGTGTGAAGTTGTCAATCATTTGGTGAGCGATCGCATCTATGCCTATGACTTACAATTCGTCTGTGGTGCAGAACAGCAAACTCTATCACAAGCATTAAGTTCTCAGAATTTTGCCGCAGATAGCATTAGTTATTTTGACCATCAAAAACCAACGTTTGCTCTATCTCCCAGTCGTCTGCAAGATTTAAAAATTGTCCACGCTTCTTGTCGTAAACCCCACGGTCATGGGTTGGATGCGTTACCAATTCTCGATAGTTTAATTGCCAATACAGCAAGTCAACCCCAACGCCGCCCTCATCAATTATTTCTCACTGGCGACCAAATTTATGGCGATGATGTTGCCGATCCTTCGTTATGGGTGGCGACTCATTTGGGTGATATTTTATTAGGCTGGGAAGAAAAGTTACCAGTCAGCCCAACTTATTGTACTCCCAAGCAATTACCCACCAGACAACGGGCGGAAGTTGCTACTGAACAAGCTGGTTTTACTGCCGGATTACATAACAAATATAGTAAGGTTAACAGTCACCTGCTCAGTTTGGGAGAATATTACGCGGCTTATTTATTAACTTGGTCGCCTGTATGCTGGCCGCGGAAATTTCCGCCAGGAAAAGCAGTAACCAACAATCGCCAAGGTATCAAAAACTGGAATCAAGAAGTCAAAGATTTACAGCAATTTATGTACACCTTGGGAAAAGTCCGCCGTGCTTTGGCGAATATTCCCACATACACGATTTTTGATGACCACGATGTTAGCGATGACTGGAACCTCAATCAAGCTTGGTGTTTGCGAGTTCTAGGAAAACCTTTAGGACGGCGGGTAGTACAGAATGCTTTATTAGCTTACAGTGTATTTCAAGCTTGGGGAAATACACCTGAGCAATTTGCCTTTGGTCAACCAGGTGAAAAACTGTTGGCGGCGGCAGAAATTTGGTCAGCTTCCCACGGTACAGATAATTATGCAGATCAAGCGATCGCCCATTATGTTGGCATCCCAGATCAAGATTCTCTCACAGGCTTGCCAACCTTTGCCCAAGATGGTTCAGTATTAGTTCTAGCCAGACATCCCCAAGCCTTGGATTGGCATTACACAATTCGCAGTCCGATTCATGAAGTGATTGTTCTCGATACCCGGACTTGGCGGGGTTATCCAGCCGACCAAAAACCCATCGCCCCGCCCAGATTGTTATCACCCCAAGCGTTAAAACAACAACTGCTGATACCTTTACAAGCAAAAACCAATATTCCAGCCACATTTGTGATTGCACCTACCAATGTATTTGGATTGAAAGTAATTGATTGGGTTCATCATTGGCATTTACAAAATGAAAAAGTTTTTTCTACAGATGTAGGTGATGCGTGGAACATTCATACAGAAGCATTGGCGCAATTTCTCAGCACATTATTTGCTCAACGTCAACAAGTTATTGTCTTGTCGGGAGATATTCATTATAGTTCTGTGGTGCGTTTATCTCATCAACATGTTAATTCGCCTGCCTCATCTGTATTGGTGCAGTTAACATGTAGTGCGTTGAAAAATGAAGAATTTCTAACACGCTTAATTCATACAAAATTGAAAAATTGGCTGTTACCTGAAACAGTGCGGTATTGGTTGGGTTGGAGAAATCCAGTTGATATGAGGGAAGTTTCTGCTAAACAATGGCAACGCCAACATTCACCTCATCCTGATTGGCGTTGTGCGCTAGAGTTGCTTCCCCGACAAAAAACGCAACCTGCTGACTTAGCAATCGATATATTAAGTTTTATCGCACCGTGGAATCGACCAGAAAAGGCTAAGTGGCGATCGCTACAATTTTTAATGTTTTGGCGATCCAAGTGGTTTCAAGATGGAAAAGAAGTAGTAGGAAAAAATAATTTAGCATTAGTGCAGTTTGAACCGACAGATGAAAGTCTTGCTAGTAAAGTCATTCAAGATTTATACTGGTTTTCTTCCTGGTATACAACAGAACTGGTTTATTCTCGGTTTGAAACTCAGCTGCAACCCAATGATGATTTGTTCAATTAGGAATCTCATCAATGGTTGGTGTAGCTAATGTTAATGGATAAAACCCAATTACTCAGTACTAAAAATCTTGCAGCCTAAGTTTGGAGCTTTAGTAAATATGATTACCTACACCAATGCTCAATTCCGGTCGATTTTATTTGGATTAGGATATCTAGCTCAAGATTTTGCTGCGATGGGGAATGGGTTTCCGGTTAGTAAAGATAATTCGCAGTTAACAACCATTAAAACTGTACAAGCAATCAAAAACTTTCAGGCAGATTATGGACTACAGGTAGATGGGGTAGTTGGGCCAAAAACAATGGCGAAAGCGGAAGAAGTGATCAAAATTCTCCAATATGAGTTGGATGTCGTCGTCAAAGCAGACTTACCCAAAGATCATCCCTTTTATGGGCCAAGAACTGTAGCCGCAGTTAAGAAGTTTGCAGCGCAATATTCGTCTGAGGATGAAGGGATGATAACTGGTGTCGCCACCTTAGAAATTCGCAAAAATCTTGATCGCGTGGCAAAACAATTAATTTAATGTGAGTTCGATGAGACCTAACCCCAACCCCTTCCCTACAAGGGAAGAGGCTAAAAATCTATAACTTAGTACGAAATAATTGGACTTTTAAGCCTCTCCCCTCGTCGGGGAGCCAGCGCCGTGGTGAGGCAGTGCGTTGGGCGGCTTTGCCGACTTGAAGCAACTGCCGAAAGGGGTTCCCGACTTGAGGCGACTGGCGTGAGAGGTTTGGAGAGGGGTTTTTAATGCCATCGAATTCACGTTAATTTAGGGAGTCGAGAGTAAAGAATGATGGAGAAAAATGGCTTGGCGAACCTAAACGCTCAAAGCAATTCTCAATCTACAATCTAAAATTGCATAGACTAGCGATCGCTTCTACTAATTGTTCCAGATCTACGGGTTTGGATAAATGCCGTTGAAAACCTGCCGCTAGAGCTTGTTTTTGATCAGATTCTCCAGCATAAGCACTGAGAGCGATCGCAGGTATCTGTCCGCCTTGTTCTTTTGGCCAAGTTCTGACCTGACGGATGAGTGCGTAGCCGTCCATCTCTGGCATAGCAATATCACATACTAAAATATCTGGCTGAAATTGTCGGAAAATCGCTAATGCTTCATGAGCAGATGCAGCTGCTTTCACTTCCGCGCCATACTGTACAATTGTAAACATTAGTAGTTCTCGCGTATCTTGTTCATCTTCAACAGTCAGCACCCTTACGCCGCGCAAATTTAAGGATTTTTTGGCTAAACTGTAATTTTGGTCGGGTTGTATAACTGTAGTTATCCGTGGTAACTGGACTGTAAAAGTAGCTCCTTGGTCTTCTCCGAGACTGTCGGCGTAAACTGTACCACCGTGCATTTCGACAATGTGACGTACAATTGCTAATCCTAATCCTAGTCCGCCAAATTTCCGGGTTGTGGCACTATCAGCTTGACGGAAACTTTCAAAAACGTAAGGTAAAAACTCTGGTGTAATTCCTTTACCTGTATCGCTGACTTGAATCTGGGTATAGTTAGGCGTAGATTCAAGCTTGATATTGATCTGACCGCCATTTGAGGTAAACTTCACCGCATTCGTCAGCAAATTCCACACCACTTGTTGTAAACGACTCGCATCACCAAGAAACGGTTGAACATCTGGTGCTATCTCAGTATGAATCTCTATTGATTTAGCTTCCGCGGCTAAAGCGACTGTTTCTTTGGCAGCTGCAATGGTTGTAGCTAAATCAACTGAAGAAATTGTCAGCGTTAGTTTGCCTTGCAAAATGCGGGAAATATCTAATAAATCGCCGATTAGTTGAGTTTGTAATTTAGCATTGCGTTCGATGGTTTCTAATGCGATCGCTTTTTTATCGTCATCTAATTGGCGAGTCCGCAGCAATTTGATCCAGCCGAGAATGGGATTTAACGGGGTTCGTAATTCATGAGACAACACCGCCAAAAATTCATCTTTAATGCGGTTGGCAGTTTCGGCGACTTCTCTGGCTGCTTGTTCCCGTAGCAATAATTCTTCCCGTTCTGCTTCGGCTCGCCTGCGTGCTGTCACATCAATTGCTACTCCTCCAACCAGAGTTTGCCTAGATAAATGTGCTATGGGGAATTTATAAACGAGGAAATCGCCTATTGTGCCATCTAAAAGAGGTGCTATTTCAATTGTTTCTAGAACCTGATTAGTTTGAGCCACTGTTTGGATGTTGTCTAAGAATTGTATGGCAATCTCATACTCAAACAGTTCAAATATAGATTTGCCGATCGCATCTTGAGTGAGCAGCCCAAACGTTTGTACATAAGTTGGGCTAAGGTAAATAATTGTACCTTCTACATCTGTAATCCAAGCCGCCGCCGGACTATGTGCCATGAATGCCTGAAAGCGTTCTTCACTTTCCCGTTGCACTTCTTCGGCTTGCTTGCGCTCACTAATATCAATGTTGACCCCTAAAAACCGTTCAGCTTGTCCATCTACATCGCGGACAATTTGCCCTTTTGATGCTAACCAAATCACTGTGTTATCTCTGCGGATAATGCGGAATTCGCTGTAATATTCCCTACCTTCAGCTAAGACTTTTTCTACTCCTGCCATGATCTGTGGGCGATCGTCAGGATGGATAAAATCAGCCCAAAGTTTCAACCCAGGTTCTTCTGTACCCACTTCTAATCCCAAGATATCCCAGATTCCTTCTGACCAAGATACCTCACCAGTAAGTAAATTCCACTCCCAAGTGCCTATTTTTCCGGCTCTTTGTGCCATGCGGAGGCGTTGTTCGCTTTGTCGTAGTGCTTCCTCAGTGCGTTGGCGTTCGCTAATATCACGGGATATGGCAATTACGCCTGCGATCGCTTGCTCAGGATTATCTAGGGGTGCCAAAATATATTCGTAACAATGCGCCCCATCAGCGGATTGATACTCTATTTCTATCCTGATAGGTTGGCCTGTGGCGATGACTTTTTCCCTTTGCTCATCTACCTGACCCATCGTGACTAAAATTTCTGGGGTAAAACCAAGTTCTTGCCAAGTCTTACCTAGCATTTCTTCTGGTTTCCTGCCAAAAACCGCAGCACCATCAGCACTGACATATTGATAACGACCATGCCGATCAAAAATAAAAATATGATCTACCGAAGCCGAGAGAATCGCATTTAAGATATTGGCTTGTTCTTGCACATTTTGGCTCAAAGATGCGATCGCCATTTCCCGTGTTTGGAGTGCTGCGGCCATTTCGTCAATTGCTTGCGCTAGTTCGCCCAGTTCTCCCGATAGATAAAAAAGTCCAGTACGTGTGTTGAGTTGCCCACTACCCAAGGTCTTGGCTGTTTCCACCAATGATTTTATCTGTCGGATAAAAAAAACATCTCCGCCTACCCAAGCAGCGGCGATCGCTAAAAAAGTTACTGCACCTAAACTAATTAAATTTCTCACTAATAATTGATTAGCATCAGCCAGAACTGCCAACTTCGGAATCCCAATCCTGATATATACATCGGGATTGAGTGGATCATTTCCCAAAGGCACAAAGGCGAAGATTCTTGGTATTCCATCGAGGCTCTTCACCTCATTAATACCCTCACCCTGAGCATTTTTAATGCTACTCAGAGCATCTGGCGATATAGATTTGCCTACCCAAGTTTCTGGATGGGGATAGCGGACTAAAAGTTTTCCTGTTTGGTCAACCACACTCAGTACTGAGTCTTTAGGCATTTTGACTTGCGCCGCCAACTGATTTAACTGATCTAAATTCAGTGCAGCCACAACCAATGTTTGCACTCGCCCTGTCTTGTCTAAAATGGGATAAGCAAAATTCAGAGTAGCTTTTTTAGTACTACGACCGATTTGATATTCTCCAACGGCAAATTTCCGCGTTTGTAAAGCACGTTGAAAATAACTGCGGTCTTTTGCATTCACTGAGCCAGAGTAGGGAATCCCGCTACAAGTGATATTGCCTTGAGCATCAAGTACCGCAAAGTTAGCATAAGCTGAATGTTGTTTAAGGATATCAGCTAATAATTGATTACACTCTACTGAATTGCCCTGACGCACAACGGGTATCTGTGCCAATATCATCAGCAGTTGACGACTGCTTTCAACTATCTGCTGTTGGTTATTAGCTGCTAATCTCGCCAGCCGTAGTGTTTGTTCTCGCGCCTCTGTTATAGCGGTACGCCGTTGTTCGGAAGCTGTGTGCAGAATTAATCCTAGTGCTGGAACAACAGCTAAAAGGACAAGAAATACTAGGCGAATGCGAAGTGTGCTATTTAACCAAGAGCGCATTATGATTTCGTTTGGCTATCTACACATAAATTCTGCACCAAAATCTAAAATCTGAAATTTTTACAACTAACGCCGTGATCAAAAAACTTTGTGGACAAGGGGTTTAGGTGAGAAAAACATTGCTATTTTTAATCACCAGACACCCAATCTCAACAGAAAATTTTTCTACGTAATTTCTGTGTCTTAGAAAAATAAGCGATCGCAATTTTTACTGTTGGCACGATACCATGTCAAATATGTTGCATAACTCTATCCAGCGATACAAAAACCTTCCAAATTAGTAGGATGGACATGATCCTGTCCACCCTACAATACTGACTCCTAAATTCTGCTTCAAGCCAAAGCTACTGCTGGTTGTGGCCAGCGTCCTACAGCTTTGCCAACAACAGCCAATTCTTGCATTAAGCGGTCAAAACGCTCTGGTGTTAAAGATTGTGGCCCATCTGAGAGGGCTTTTTTGGGGTTGGGATGCACCTCAATCATCAGAGAATCAGTGCCAGCTGCGATCGCAGCCATCGCCATAGCTGGTACGAATTCTGCCCAGCCGACACCATGACTCGGATCAATCATAATTGGCAGGTGTGTGAGTTTTCGCAATACTGGCACTACTGATAAATCTAGTGTGTTGCGAGTATACTGGCGGTCAAATGTGCGAATTCCTCGTTCACACAAAATCACATTTGGGTTTCCCCCTGCCAAAATATATTCAGCCGCCATTAACCACTCTTCAATAGTGGATGACATTCCCCGCTTCAGCAGCACTGGCTTTTGTTGTGCGCCGACTTTTTTCAGCAGGGAGAAATTCTGCATATTTCTCGCCCCTACTTGGATAACATCAGCAACTGCGGCAATTTTATCGAGTTCTGCCGCATCCATTACTTCTGTAATCACTCCCAACCCGCTGACTTCCCGCGCCTTAGCCAGTAAATCCAAAGCACTTTCACCATGTCCTTGAAAGGCATAAGGTGAAGTTCGGGGTTTGTATGCACCACCACGCAAAAATTTAGCACCTGCGGCTTTGACTCGCTGTGCTGTTTCCACAATCATTTCTTCATTTTCTACAGAGCAAGGGCCAGCCACAACTACTAAAGGATGTTGTTCGCCAAATAAGACTGCGCCATCAGGGGTATTGACCAATACTTCCGAAGCTTCGCCATGACGGAATTGACGGCTGGCGCGTTTATAAGGTTGCTCTACCCGTAATACTTGCTCAATCCACGGGCTAACTTCTTGAATTTGCAGGGGATCTAAATCGGCAGTATCACCTACTAAACCAATTACGACTTTGTGTTTACCAATAATTTTTTCTGGTGTCAGTCCCCAGCTTGTTAGTTCCTCGTCAATGCGGTTGATTTCCGCTTCTGGGGAACCAATCTTCATGACTACGATCATTTTAAATTACCTGATTAGTTGAGTGAAATATCAAACAAATAAGCCTAACTATATTGTCGTACTTCTCAGTATTTAGCGTAATTTTTAATGATGAGATATTAACATTTATAAGTATAAAAAAATCAAGCGCTCAGTCATAGAGCTACAAAATATTGGGTTTAATTAGATGGTATATTTTTTTTAATTAGCAATGTTGAAGTTATATAACTTTAACTTCAACATTTACTGTCAAATTACCCAATATCGGAGTCATCTGAATACCTGAGCGCTAATTATCAGACGTTCTTTTGCCGAGTTTCGCGCCAAACCGCTACCATCCGACCCCAATTAGTGGTAAATTCGCTGAGTCCGATTAAACCTCCTGGTCGTTCTTCATCCCAAGAGGCAGAAAGAACGCCGTAAGTAATGCCTAATACCCCTAAACCAAATAACCCCATATTTACCAGCAAAACGGCAATAGGTGCTAACTTAATTTGGGTTTGGGTAGCCAGTAGATAGCTAACTATTAATGTAGTAATCCCCAAAGCTGTGGGGACACCACAAAAAAAAGCTACTCGCCGAATCATCCGCTGGCTCACCACTTGGGGAATAGCCATCTCTTCTTTGGAAAATGGCGGCTTCTGGCTGGCTGACGTTTCTAAGGTATTGGACTTGATGGGAGTTTTTTGAACTTTTACAGGTTTTTGGCGTTTTTTGTTCGGTTCAAAAGGCAAACGACTGCGTTCAGATTCTTCAGCAGACATAAGCGGTAGTCCCTATCCACGAATACCCAGACGAGCAATCAAAGCTTGATATTTTTCCCGATTTTCTTGTTGGAGATAAGCAAGCAGGCGCTTACGATGTCCAATGAGCTTTAATAAGCCACGGCGGGAAGAATGGTCTTTTTTATTAGCTTGGAGGTGTTCGCTGAGGCGATTAATTCGCTCGGTCAGCATTGCAATTTGCACATCAGCGGAACCTGTATCGGTTTCGTGAACTTGGAAATTGGTAATTATTTCTTGTTTGCGCTGTTGCGTCAGAGCCATGATCGATTAATTTCTAATTTTTCTAAATATATGCAGCAGTCTCCCATAATATCACAGCCATTCAGCTGTATGTCGAATCGATGGGAAGTGATTAATAGTTATCAGTATTTTTACAAAGTTTATGATCTTTTTCTATGCCGATCGCCTGATTAGTTGTGCTTGATGTTGCTGTTGCAAGTTATACATGTGGTTAAACAAATGCCAGCAATATTCTTCTGGCAAACCGCAAGTAACCGCACCTCGCAAGACTACGTTAAAATACCAGTCGTTAGGTGCGGCTTCTTCTGATAATTTGCTTACAACTACATAGGTACGCACATCTTTATATATGGAATTGTGGCTGTGAATCTCTACAGCTTCGTGTTGATATAGCCCTTGAGAAACACCTTCACGTTTATCTAAATATTCACTTAGTCTCCAGGGTAGCTGATAAAGTACACCTTTCACACTGGCTTTTGGGTCTTTGACTACATCCAAAACACCACATTTACGGCTGGGCGAATAGAGATAAAATCCCAGCCTATATCCTTTTAATACTCCAGGGCCGATGACGTAGGGGTGAGTATTTTCCCCAAGCGATCGCTTTAAATCTACGGGACACATACACGAGCCATACGCGAAATAATAGAAAGTTGGCTCTTTTTGGAACTCTTGTTGCAGTTTCAAATCTAGCTTTGCAGGATTGTGAGATTGCACCCAATTGTAGCCTGAGTGTCGAGTTTGGTTACTCATCTATCCCTAGAAGTATTAACTACACATAAAATTTTATCATCAAAAAATTTATCAATACATCTATATCTTGATAGATAAGCCGTAGTTTATCTATGTTTCTCACAACGACAATAACCAATCTTTGGTAACTGCGGGCGATGTCAAACGTATGAAGTTCAGATGAGTACAATCAGATTCTTGAAGTAAAGCCTGATACTTTTGGCGATTTTTACCGTAAGTTTGAATTGCCCATAACAAAATAGAATCCCGACTTAAGAAAGACTTTTGCCAGGTTTCATAATTACCATTGCAGACTTCCTGTTGTGTGACTACCCGCGACAGTGTTCGCCATAATATTCGACGCATCACCACTAGCCAAGAGTAGTCTAGCCAAACAACTGTATCTGCTCTGGGCCAAACAATATCGCGTACTATGCTGTAATTACCATCTACCACCCAGCGATCGCCGGCTAAAGATTGGGAAACGCGATCGCGCATCACATCGTTTGGTACTTCTACCCAATTAGGTTCCCAGTGCAGATAGTCTAGTTCTATGTGTGGGATGGCGAGGCGTTGGGATATTTGCCGCGCCAATGTTGTCTTTCCTGAACCACTGGTTCCGACTACAGAAATGCGTTGCATTGAATTGAGTCTTCTAGTTCGTCAAAATTTTCTAAAGCGATCGCATCTTTTGCACTAATTTCATTAGCAATAATTAGCATTTCCGCTAATTCAATAGTTTTTAGTATGCCTTTTGTAATTTTCAATAAAATTTAACCTCTCGCCAGCGATGAGTGTAAATAGTTTACATAATAAAACCATAGAAGTGCAGTTTGTTAAGAAAAGAGTTATGTGGGTTTGTAGAATTTGCTGATTTAGCTGATAATCCAGTCCAAATGAAAATTAAATTGATTAATTTATCGCAATGCTATCGTTTAATAGATATTTGATTAATAAAGGCCAAATGTGAATAGAAACTTCAAGGTAAGATAGTCATTAGTTGTAAAAATACTTATATAATTAACCGAGGATATTCAACAAAAAAAGTTATTAGTATTACAAAAGATTATCTAAGTACATAGAACTTTGATTTGACAAGAAAGCTAAAGTTTACCATCGGTTTTGAAGCTTCATGATTGTTCAAGCTATTTTCGTGCTGTTAAGACTGTTGAAATAAATTCTTTATTGCTTTAACTGACAAACTGAACTAATGCAATCACTTTATCCTTTAAATTTGCCGAATTTAGAGCAAGTAATTGAATATTTTCCTTTAACTGTATTACCAGATACTCTACTCATTGATGCGATCGCTTTAATGAATCCGGTAAGCAATAGTAAAGTAAAATCTGCATCTGGTTTTAGTAGTTGTGTTTTAGTAGTTAAAGAAAAAAAATTAGTAGGTATATTAACTTTACGGGATGTAGTCCGGTTGACTGGGGAGGGGGTAGATTTATCCAGGATAAAAATTTTAGAGGTGATGACGCAGCCAGTGATGAGCCTGACGCTGACTTGTGATCAAAATGCCCTCACAGCTTTATCATTCATGCGCCAGCATTGTATTCGCCATTTGCCGGTAGTAGATAAGCAAGGGCAATTGGTAGGTTTGATTACTCAAGACAGAATTCGTCTGGTGATCCAACCAGTTCACCTGCTGAAACTGCGATATGTAACAGAGGTAATGGTAACGGAAGTTATTCATGCGCTACCAACTACATCTGTCTTGGAATTATCCCAGATAATGAGCGATCGCCAGATTAGTTGTGTGGTAATTATCGCCCCACAAGAGACAACGCTGATTCCAGTGGGCATGATCACTGAGAAAGATATTATTCAAGTTCAGTTACAGGGACTAGATATCGCCCGAACCCAGGCACAAGCCATGATGAGTACCCCTGTATTAAGTATCAGTCCCACTGAATCTTTGTGGACTGTTCACCAGTTGATGCAAGAGCGACAGGTGCGGCGGTTAGCCGTAGTGGGTGAACAAGGACAACTGCAAGGACTAGTGACACAAACCAATCTCCTACAAGTGCTTGATCCTTTAGAAATAGTCAGGGTTATTCAAGTTTTACAAGCCAAAGTTGAGGAGCAAACATTTCAACTCAGACAAACCAACCAGCAGTTAGAACAGGAAGTAAGACAACGCCGCCAAGCCGAGAAATCACTACGCCAAACTCAACAAGAGTTAGAGTTGCGGGTAGCGGAACGAACAGCCGAACTGGTAGTAACAAATGCACGTTTACAACAGGAAATTGAGGAGCGCAAACAGATCGAAGCCAGACTCCAGCAGCGGGAATATCAGTGGCAAGCCCTGTTTGATCATGCTCTTGATGCGATCGCCATTGCGGATGACGAGGGACGGTATGTAAATGTCAATCCGGCAGCCTGTGACTTGTTTGGTATATCTAGGGAAGAACTTTTAGGTTCTACAATTGCGGATTTTGCCGAACCCGGATTTGATTTTACCCAAGCTTGGCAACAGTTCTGTGAACAAGGACAAATGTTTGGTGAGTTTAAATTACATCGTCCCGATGGCACAGTGCGAGAAACTGAATTTGCGGCAGTTGCCAATTTTATATCCCATCGTCATCTTTCAATACTGCGGGATGTGAGCGATCGCCAAGCTATGTTGCGCGATCGTCAACAGACTGAGGAAACTCTGAGAGAAAGTGAGCAACGGTTACAACTGGCACTGAGTATTGGTAACATTGGCACTTGGGAATGGAATTTCAAAACCAATCAGGTTATCTGGTCTGAGAGTTTGTTTACTTTATTTGGTGTAACTCCTGATACCTTTGATGTCAGCTATGAAAATTTTATAAATCTCATTGTCTACCCTGAAGACCGCGAATTGTTGCATCAATCCGTTTTGCGAGCGATTGACCAGCAAGTACCCCATAATCTTGAATTCCGGTTTATTTACCCAGATGGCACAGTTGGTTGGTCAGTATGCAAAGGTCAAATATTATACGATAACACCACCAATCAGCCACTCCAGATGATTGGGGTGAATATAGATATCACTGAGCGTAAACAATCGGAACTTGAAATCCGTAAATTTGTTTCTCTAGCCGATAACAGCACAGAATTTATCGGTATGTGTGATATGAATTTTGTGCCGTTTTATGTCAATGAAGCGGGCAAGCAAATAGTCGGGTTAGAAGACTTACAGCAATACAAGGAAACTCCAGTCAGGGAATTTTTCTTTCCCGAAGATCAGGACTTTATCATCAATGAATTTTTTCCGCGTGTTTTGCATGAGGGACGGGCGGAAGTAGAAATTCGTTTCCGTCATTTCAAGACGGAAGAAGCATTATGGATGATTTACAGCGTTTTTTCTGTCAAAGACATGAACGACCAGCTAATTGGTTTAGCAACCATCAGCCGCAATATTACTGAGCGCAAACAGGCACAACAAAAAATCCGTGAACAAGCAGCTTTAATTGATATTGCTACCGATGCCATTTTTGTCCGCGATTTAGAAAACCGCATTCTGTTCTGGAGTCGAGGTGCGGAAAATTTGTACGGTTGGACAGCAGAGGAAAGTGTGGGGAAATTAACCTATGAACTTTTCCACGTAGAATCCTTGTCTCAAATGG
Source organism: Nostoc cycadae WK-1 (assembly GCF_002897135.1). Lineage (NCBI taxonomy): Bacteria > Bacillati > Cyanobacteriota > Cyanophyceae > Nostocales > Nostocaceae > Nostoc > Nostoc cycadae. The sequence goes on from NZ_DF978425.1 coordinate 288,007, forward strand.
CAGCAGGTGTAAAAACCACTCTCGAACAAGGTTTTTGGCAAGGGGAGTTAGAAAAAACCACCAAAACTGGCAGAAAAATTATCGTTGCGAGTCGGTGGACACTGGTACACAATCAATTTGGACAAAGCCAATCTATCTTATCAGTCAACACCGACATCACTGACAAAAAGCAACTAGAGCAACAATTTTACCGCGCTCAACGCCTAGAAAGTTTGGGAACTTTAGCCAGTGGCATTGCTCACGACTTGAACAATGTTTTTGCACCTATTATGATGATTTCCCAGTTGCTGCCTAGCAGATGCAAAAATGTGGATGCACAGACACAACAACTATTCAAAACACTAGAAACTAGCTCGAAGCATGGGGCTGACTTAGTTAAACAAATTCTCACCTTTGCCCGTGGTACAGAAGGGAAAACAATTCTATTGCAACCTGGACATTTGCTCCAAGAATTAGCCAAAGTCATCCAACAAACATTTCCTAAGTCCATTGAAATTGTCAAGAACATTCCCACAAAAACTTTGTGGATGGTGCAAGGAGATCCCACCCAACTCGAACAGGTGTTCATGAATTTGGCAGTCAATGCCCGTGATGCTATGCCTAATGGTGGTATGCTCACTATCACTGCCGAAAATCGGGTAATTGACGAAACATACTCCCGAATGCGCCCGGAGGCGAAAGCAGGAGGCTACATCTTAGTGACAGTCTCAGATACAGGCACAGGAATTCCTCCAGAAATTTTAGAGCGCATATTTGATCCCTTTTTTACTACTAAAGAAGTTGGGAAAGGTACAGGGCTAGGGTTATCAACGGTTTTAGGTATCGTCAAAAACTGTGGTGGTTTTTTGGAAGTATCAAGTCAGGTAGATAAAGGAACACAATTCCAGGTGTTTTTGCCCAGAGGAGAAGGAATAGTAATCGAGACAACAAATGAGACTGATTTACCTAGAGGTAAGGGTGAGTTAATTTTAGTTGTAGATGATGAAGCGGTTGTTCGACAAACTACTCAGGAAACCCTAACAGATTATAACTACAAAACCCTTGTGGCTAACGATGGCATTGAGGCGATCGCTTTCTACGTGGAACATCAGCCAGAAATCAGCGCCATTTTGTTAGATATATTCATGCCCAATATGGACGGATTAACAGCCATCCGCACCCTGCGAACTCTCAACCCCAAAGTTAAGATTATTGCTGTCAGTGGCTTACCCTCTAATGAACAGAAGGCTATTGCCTTTGGTGCCAACAAATTCCTGTCTAAGCCCTATACTGCGACAGATTTATTAAATACTTTATCGGATGTGATTAGTATTAAGGAGTAGGATCTGACGGGTTGATAATGCAGGGTCAAGATTCATCGATGATTTAATAAAAAGTGCCAAAATTATAAGCATTTAGCCAGACATAATATAGAGTTTTAGAATAAATGCGATCGCGCCTAGTCGTACAACGATGCAGAAGTGCGATCGCATATTTCTTTATTCTTAAGTATTAAACTAAGAGGTTGTTTGAAAAGTCTTAAAGTATACTACAAACCCCTCTTCCATTCCTCTCTCCGTTTCGGGAAGAGGCTTTTAAACCCCCATTCCCTACGAGGGAATGGGGGCTAGGGGGGTTAGGTTTTTTAGACTTTGATGTTAATAAACATACTTTTCAAACATCCTCTAATACCTGTCCTTTATTTCTTCTAAGAACTGCTACTTCTTGCTTTGAGAAAACCCCCAGTTTTCTAATTATTTACATCCTTTGTCTTGTTCTGTTTCTGTATATTTCTTGAGCTATAAACTCTTGAGCGCGTGCCTCAATTTTCTTTTGACGCTCTAACGGAAGTTCTTTAATCTTATCGCTTAAACTCTTGCCCATTATTTAATAATCCTCATCGCAATCAAGCTATGCAGCACACTGAACCTATCTCACTAATAAAATTCTGCAAATGCTTACCACCAATATCTGCTGGTTTACCTAAGTTGTGTACTCGGCGTTAATTTTCACGTAGTCGTAACTTAAATCACAACCCCAAGCTTTACCTGTACCATGACCATTACCAACACTGACGGCAATAATTACGGGAGTATCTAATCGTTGAGTTTTGATATTACTACGCTCGCCTGATAAATCATTACTATTATTAGTAGCCACTACATCAGCAACGGGATAATCGGTGGCTGCTTGTTTTAAATATGTGCTGGCGGCGGCGCGGTCAAATTGCAGAGGTTGACCATTTTCTAACAGTAAGAAATCGCCTAATTTAATTTGCAAATTATCTTGTTCAAAGGGTACACCTGCGCGTCCGGCGGCGGCGGCGATGCGTCCCCAGTTGGGGTCACGACCAAAGATTGCAGATTTAACTAAGGATGAACCTGCAATGGTTTTGGCGATTTGTCGTGCGGCGAGGTCATCATGAGTTCCTGTAACTTGCACTTCAATGAGGCAGGTTGCACCTTCACCATCCCGTGCGATCGCTTTGGCTAAATGCTGGCATACTGCTGTTAACATCGCCTCTAATTTTTCGGCTTCTGCACCCATCTCGGTAATTGCTGGGGTGCGAGATTGACCATTTGCCAAGGCAATTAAGCTGTCGTTGGTGCTAGTATCACCATCTACAGTAATGGAATTAAAGCTTTTATCTGCGGCTCTATTCAACATTTGTTGCCAAAGGTGGGGGGAAACGGCTGCATCACAGGTGACAAATGCCAGCATAGTTGCCATGTTGGGGTGAATCATCCCGGAACCTTTGGCAATACCACCAATCCGGACTGGGCGATCGCTTATAGTTGTTTCTAGCGCTATAGATTTTGGTACTAAATCTGTGGTGATAATTGCGCCAGCAGCAGCATCTGAACCTGTTTCGGAAAGTGCTGCTACTAATTTAGGAATACCGCTGCGTAAGGCATCCATCTTGATGCGTTGACCAATTACACCAGTAGAAGCTAACAAAATCAATTCTGGAGAAATATTCAATTCTTTGGCTAACAACTCCGCACTTTCATTAGCATCATGTATACCTTGACTACCTGTGGCGGCGTTGGCTTGTCCGGCGTTGCAAAGAATGGCACGAGCGCTAGGTTTGGCTTGTAAAATTTGACGGCAATAATCTACACAGGCGGCTTTAACTTGAGAAGTGGTAAATACACCAGATGCGATCGCCTCTACATCAGAGACTATCAAAGCTAAATCTGGCAATCCCGATGGTTTTAATCCTGCGGTGATTCCTGCGGCTCGATATCCTTTAGGAGCAGTCACACCACCAGTAATTTCTTGCCAGTCTGCCATTTTTACGTTCCCCCACAAAATTAGCGGCTTGACTGGCGATTATACCAATAGTCCACAGTCAATAGTCAATTGTCATTTGTGCATTCCCTACTGCCTACATCTATTGAAAAAGGAGAGCCACTTGAGCAGCTCTCCAGATCATCAGGGTGCATCTACTTAACACAGCATATCATTTTTGCCATGAGGAGTATCACCCATTATTTGTTTTTTTGTATAAATATTATTAAGAATTTATCCGTAGACTACTTAGACATAAAATTTTAAATGAAAATGGTAAATTTGGTTACTAGTCTGTGTCACATCTAAAAATGCACATTGACATTTATGGTTACCTTTAATCACTTTTGATTGCTTTGATAGGTTGAATTACTTGCTTGAGCAAATAAATTTGCTAAGTCAACTATTTTGCTTACCAAATCAAGATTGCAAATGTGATAGAAACATAACTTCTTAGCTAAAAAATAAGGAGAGAAGCTGGGGCAACTCTCCGAATCATTAGGGTGCATCTACTAAGCAAATAATAGCCTTTTATTTGTGAGGGTTATTACTTAGTAAGATGTGATTTTAGTAAATATACTGTGAAGATACTACTGAACGAAAACTGGTAAAAATATCTGATTGTCAAGAATTTACTGTCAATCAAATTAAGCATTCAGCTTTTTATCCACCAGTTCGTTAGTTAACTTCGGATCAGCACGTTTGCTAGTCTTTTTCAGCACTTGCCCGACAAAGAAGCCTTTGAGATTGGTGTTACCATTACGGTATTTTTCTAGTTCTTTGGGGTTCGCTGCAATCACTTCATCGACAATTGGTTCTAGAACACTGGGGTCGGTGATGAGTTCTTGACCTGCAAAAGCTTTTTCGGGGGTCACACCTTGGAGTAAATCTGGCAATTTTTCTTTAGCTTGAGCGTTGCTAATTTTGCCAGTTTCAATGCGGGTAATGACTTCAGCCAGGTTAGCAGGGGTTAAAGCAATATCAGCAATATTGAGTTTTTGCTTGTTGAGATATGCGGCGATATCCTGAGTAATCCAGTTTGCGGCTGCTTTGGGATTTGCCCCAGATGCGATCGCTGCTTCAAAATATTCTGATACGTAGCGCTCTTCTGTCAAGACTCGCGCATCATAAGCTGACAGTCCCAATTGGGTTTCATAACGATGACGCTTTTGGGCGGGGAGTTCTGGTAGTTCGCTACGCCAGTTCTCTAGTTGAGTATCAGATACTTCAATGGGTGCTAAATCTGGTTCGGGGAAGTAGCGATAATCACTAGAACCTTCTTTAGTCCGCATACTAATTGTGCGTTGTGCGCCTTCTTCCCACAACCGGGTTTCTTGAATGATGCGTTCTCCGGCTTCAACTGCGGCGATTTGGCGTTCAATTTCGTATTCAATCGCCCGTTGAATGGCGTTGAAGGAGTTCATATTTTTAATTTCTACCTTCGTGCCAAATTTTTCTTGTCCGACGGGGCGCACAGAGATGTTAACATCGCAACGCAACGATCCTTCCTGCATATTCCCGTCACTCACACCGAGATAACGCATAATTCGGCGTAACTCTTGGGCGTATTCCGCAGCTTCTTGTCCAGAACGAATATCGGGTTCCGAGACAATTTCGACTAACGGTACACCTGCACGGTTATAGTCTACTAAAGAATAGCTGGAACCAGAAAGGCGATCGCTTCCCGCATGAACTAACTTACCTGCATCTTCTTCCATGTGCAGGCGGGTAATACCAATGCGTTTACGAACAGGATTTCCTTCAGCATCTACCAACTCAATTTCTAACCAACCATGTTCAGCAATGGGTAAGTCATATTGAGAAATTTGGTAATTTTTCGGTAAATCAGGGTAAAAATACTGTTTACGGTCAAATTTGCTATATTTAGCGATTTGGCAATTCAATGCTAAACCTGCTTTCACTGCATACTCTAGAACTTTTTCGTTGAGTACGGGTAAAACCCCAGGTAATCCCATACACACGGGGTCAATGTTAGTATTTGGATCAGCACCGAACGCTGTAGAGCTACTAGAGAAAATTTTTGTATTCGTACTTAGCTGACAATGGGTTTCTAGACCAATAATCGCTTCGTACTCAGTTTTGACTGGAGTAGCAGAAGTCATAAGATTAAAAGTTCGACCAATTTAAACGTAAATTACTATTTTAGCTTTGCCTTGACGATTTCTTGCTCTGATGCGTAGACGGAAGGACTTGTTGAGAGACATCGCTGCAAGTATGCAAGACGGTAGGAAAAATTGCTACTATAGAGCGAAAAGGACGTATTGCTATGCCTAACGTCGAAAAAATCAGTGTTGCTCTGACTCCAGAAATGGCAGCTTTGGTTCGTAATGCTGTAGAGTCAGGGGAATATGCTAGTAGCAGTGAGGTAATTCGTGAAGCACTGCGCGAGTGGAAGCAAAAACGTTTACGTCAATTACAGAATGTTGAAAAGCTAATAGCTAAACCACAATTAGATTTAACAGAAGAAGAGAAATTAGCTAAATTAAATAAATTATTTGGGGCGTGGAAAAATCAACCAGACTTAACAGAAATATTTGCAGAAATTGACCAGCAACGTCATGTCTACCAAGGTAGAAGCCTAGACTCAATTGATAATCAGGATAAAGGCTAATGTATCTGTTAGACACTAACATTTGCATTGTATTGCTCAAAGCAGATACCCAAGCCGTGAGGAAATTTAATCTCTACTTTAGTCAATGTTATCTATCCACAATTATAGTTGCAGAACTTTATAAAGGTGTTTATTATTCTCAACAATTAGCCAAAAATCAAGAAAATTTGCAGCAGTTTCTTGAATTATTACTAATAGAACCATTCGATATAGACGCAGCTTGTGAATTTGGTAAAATTCACAGCGAACTCAAAACAATCGCGAAACCAACTGGCGAAGTAGATGCTTTGATTGCTGATGTTGCTCGTTCTCGTAATGATATTCTCGTAACTAATAACATCAAAGATTTTATTAATATTCCTAATTTACAGTTAGAAAACTGGTTGAAAAATTAGAGATAAATTAATAATAATTTTATTTACATCTATGTTGTTCAGCATTTATTTTATTGCTCTTTTCACCTTTGTAGCAAAAAATAATTATAACAAGATACAAATATAAACTATGACTCATCAAATATATACAACTGATATCTTAGTTGTGGGCGGGGGAACTGGTGGAACTGCTGCGGCCATTCAAGCAGCCAGAAGGGGAGTAAAAACGCTTTTGGTGAGTGAGTTTGCTTGGTTGGGAGGAATGCTGACTTCCGCTGGAGTATCTGCACCAGATGGGAATGAATTAGTTGCTTGGCAAACGGGGTTATGGGGAGCGTTTTTACAAGAATTACGACAACGCCAACCGGGAGGATTAGATAATAGTTGGGTAAGTTTTTTTAGTTATGATCCTGGTGTGGGTGCGGAAATTTTTGCTGATTGGGTGAAGGAGTTGGCAAATCTGCAATGGATTTCTGGATACGTACCGTTAGAAGTTTTACAACAGGAAAATTGTATTACTGGGGTGCGGTTTGCGGATTTTACTGTTCAAGCCAAGGTAATTCTCGACGGTACAGAATTGGGTGATTTATTGGCGTTGGCGGAAATACCTTACCGTTGGGGTTGGGAGTTGCAGTCTGAATGGAGAGAACCCAGCGCGTTAACTAGTTATAATGCCATCACTGAAAAATATCCAGTACAGTCACCAACTTGGGTAGTAATTATGCAAGATTTTGGTGATAGCGTTGCACCCGAAATTCCAGCTGCGCCTAGTTATGATTCTGCGCTGTTTGTTGGTGCTTGGGAAAACTATGGTGCAGAGAAATTTTTGAATTATGGACGCTTGCCGGGCGATCGCTTTATGATTAACTGGCCAATCAACGGGAATGACTACGGTGAAGGTGTCGGGCGTTTGGTAGAGTCGGAAATATCTAAAGCTGAGTTTCTCCAAGAATGTCGCTGGCATAGCCAGAATTTCGCTCATTTCATCCAAAATCAGTTAGGTTGTCGCTATGGTTTAGCAAAGAAGGTTTTCCCTTGGAATGACACAGCTTTTGCATTACATCCCTATTACCGAGAAAGTCGCCGCTTGGTAGGACTCACCACAATTCGAGAACAGGATATTTTACCTGTAGCCGAAGGTAGAGTTGCATCTTTGTTTCCAGATGCAGTTGCTATTGGGAACTACGCCAACGACCATCATTATCCAGGCTTCGATTTACCGTTACAACCAAAATCAATTCGCTGGGGGGGACGCTGGACGGGAACACCGTTCACTATTCCTTACCGTTGTTTAGTTCCTGCTACTACAGATGGTCTATTGGTTTGTGAAAAAAATATATCTGTATCCCATATAGCTAATGGTGCAACAAGATTGCAACCTGTGGTGATGGGTATCGGTCAAGCCGCAGGGATGGCTGCTGCTATGTGTGTTGAGTTGGGTTTACAGCCGCGAGATTTACCAGTTAGGGCTTTACAAGAAGCATTATTGCAGGATAAACAAGCACCTGCGGCGATCGCACCTTTATTTAATCTAGATTTTTCTCCCAATCATTCACAATGGTTATCGACGCAACTAGATTATTTAAATCATCCTGAAGATTATCCTGTAAGTGGTTATTGCCCTAAAATATCATTGGTTGAGCAAGTATCAACCCAAAATTGTGAATGTTTTACAGGTATTTTCCAACGCATAGATCAGCAAAATTACAAACTTTTAATTACTGAACCAACTGCTGAACAAGGACAAACTTGGCAACTAGTAACTTTGCGATCGCACATAGATGAACAGCTACAAGTTACTGTACATGAACAATTGATTACTGTGTGGGGAAGGCGAAATCACTCTGGTAATTGGTTATTAGTTGATAAATTAGAAGGGTAAGAACTGAAGCAGAACTGAGCCAAGACCACTGACAAAATCAAAGAAACTAGCTTTGCCTGTAGTGACATTTTCTTTGTAAGGTGTTTGCAGTTCTTTGATAAAAGCCTGGGCTGTTTGGGTTCCAGTGCCGTTTTGTTGGTTAGTAAACAGCTTGTCAGCTATTTGGGCATCTTCAAACGCACCTTGACGGTCAAATAATTGGTATTTAGCAATACCACGAGCCAAGTATGCGCCTGCGTATTCTGGTTTAGCGGCGATCGCTTGATTAAAGTAACTAATTGCTTGTTGGTGATTGCCTTTCTGCCCTTCTGCTATACCCCAAGCATAAAACTCTTCTGGGGTAGCAATTTGTAATGGGATACCAATAGCACCTTGAAAGTTAACTCCTTGTAGGTAAGCCTTGGTAAATTCTGCATTACCTAAATAAGTGTTTCTTAAATCTGCACCGGCAAGATTCGCCCCGTTGAATTTCGCCTCTGTTAAGTTAGCGCCAAATAATCCTGCACCAGCTAAGTTTGCACCACGTAAATCAGCACCCGTTAAATTAGCACGACTGAGATTTGCACCGGTGAGATTCGCACCACTCAAATTTGCCCCAGATAAATCAGCCAATACTAACCCTGCACCAGTCAAATCGCAGTTCTGACATTGTTTGGTTGCTAATAACTGTCTTAGATGTTCTGAATTAGCTGCTTGGGCAGTTGAGCTTAAACTGATAGTGGCTATAAATATGATGGTGGCTAAAGTTGGGCTTTTCATACTCGGTTTTGCAATATTTGCTGCTCAAAACTCAAAATTAGGCTATAAATTTATACTTCAGCCTATGATATGAAGAGTTTGAGCAGTTTGCCCTCAGTAGATGCCTAGATTAGTTAATGAATTTGCATAACAGCAAATTCTCCTGGCTGATAAAAATCAATTTTTTGGCTTGTATTGCTGGGAGTAGACCAACCTATCTCTGCAATTAAACGTAAGACCAAGGTTAAAATAGTTGCAAGTAAGAGTTTCTCTAGCATTATCCTCTCCCCCACTCCGCCACATAATAATCTAAACTTATACTTACAGTAAGTATAGGTTATAGTTACCCCAAAGGCTATGTCAGACTTACTTAAGACTCAATGATGTAGATCTGGTTTTTGTGTGATGCTGATCACACAACAGGTAGGAAATAACTGGTGAAGCGATCGCTTTTCATCTCAGTATTAAACTAACTGGTAGATCTGTCGTTAAATTATAACTAGAGGCGATCGCTTGCTTTTAACATTGAATTCCTTGAATTAAAATCCCTAAAATCTTATTTAATTCTTTAATATAGTAGTTATATAAATCAACAAATAAATTTGTACCTTCTAGCTGCAAAAATTTCCAAATATCTCCTGTTGTAACTGCTCCATAAATGGTTTTAATATTATTGCCTTCTCGTTCATTAAATATCTGAGCCGCTAACATGGCTGCCATACATTGACCTAATCCATTTTTAATGTTTTCATTCTTGGCTTCAACAATAATAATTACAGGTGCATTAATTGTTAACTGTTCTTTAGAACGGCTGATGACAAAATCACAATAACCATTCAGACCTTTGTCAGTATCAACATTAAAATCTGTGCCAGAAAATAAACTTATCTGGCAATCAGCACTACGTCTTACCTCTAATAAAATAGGGGTAATAATCATTTCTGAGCGAGCTTTTTCTGTATTAATAGCTAATGCTAACTCTGTTGTTTCTTCTAAAGTATTTATTAATATATCACTTATTTGTATAGGTAAAATATTCATGAACAAATCATTTTTTCATGAATATTAATCTGGAAATCTTTTTTAAACTTAGTTAAGCTGAAATCACTGTAAACCATGAGAATTACCTGATGATTTAGCTAAAATGTTGTGGTAATTTGGATGCGATCGCATATTATAAGTAACCTCAAATCTAATACAGAGTTCCATCTTTTCGCGTAAAAATTCGCTCACCATTTACACCTGCTTTGGCAATTAAATCATCGTCTGGATAGTAACCTTCATCATCCGGTGTTCTATCCCCAACTTCTAAATAAATTACTATTGTCTCAGAGCGATTTACTAGGTGATGTCCGTTTTCTTCGCCAGCGGGAAAACCCGCCATCATTCCTGGTGTGAGAATTTGCTCTCCGGCGTTGGTGACTAGGGTTGCTTCACCTTCAATGATATAAATAAACTCGTCTTGCCGAGTATGCCAATGTCTTAAAGCCGAGCAACTTCCTGGTGCTAGGGTGACTAAATTTACCCCATAATTTTTTAATCCGGCGGCATTTCCTAACGCTTTTTTAACTCTCCCAGCAACGATATGTTGGAATTTTTCTGGGTAAATTGAAGTTGTGCGGCTGGGAATATTATCTGGATTAATAATCATGTAGTTTATCCTTATGTGATTGGTGATATCGATACATCAATTTAAGATTGCCAACTTCTGGGGTAAAGCCCCAACGCTGATAAAATGGTATCATTTCTGGTAAACAGTAAAGGGCGATATGCTCGACTTGATTTAATTGAGGATGATTGACAATTGCATCTAGTAACTTTACACCAAGCCCCTGTTTTCTATAGTCTGGTTTAATTATGACATCGTAAATAGTTGCTCGATACACAAAGTCTGTGAGAACGCGAGTAAACCCAATTAACTGTTCATTATTATCTATCAAACCTAAAACAATATTTGAAGCTTTGAGCATTTTGGCAACATCTTGATATGTACGCTGTTTGCTCCAGAATTCATTTTTATATAACTGTACTAGTTCAGAAATTTGCTTTTCTGTGAGAGTGTCAACAAATTTATAAGTCATATTACAACAGTTTTTGTAGTAGATATTATCCCTTTAATCAGGAAAGGGTTTACGGGCGATAAATGCAGCATTACCTTTGGGTAAATAGTAACTGCCATAATTACGAGTTGTTTGCACGCGAAAGCCAATTTTTCGTAAGTCTGTGGCTATTTGGGTGGCTCGGTATAATTGCACATAATGTATTTCTTCATCTCGTCTGTAATATTCTCCGACTTGGCGGAAAGTGATGATGCGGCGGGTTAAAATGTTTTGCGATCGCAGTTCTTCTTTTTCAACTAATACCAGCCAATTTTTACCTTCAGTAAAATTTTTAGTTTTATTTCCGATTGCAATTTGTCCTGCTTCCACAATATCGAAGATAAACACACCACCAGGCGTTAATGCTTGATATATGCGTCGAAAAAGCTGAATCAGGTTTTGGCGGTTGTTGTCAGCGTCAAACAAGTAACTCAAACATTCACTAATGGAAGTAACAGCGTGACATGGGGGAATGGCAATTTTAAATACTGAACCAACATAAAATTTGGCTTGGGGAACTCTGTTTTGAGCGATCGCAATCATCGCCTCGGAAATATCAACGCCTAATACCTGATAATTAGACTTGACGAGTTCGTTTGCCCATAATCCACTACCACAACCCAAGTCCACAACTAAACCTGAGTTAATTTTGTTTTGCCGTAAAATTTCTAAAATACCTGGGGCTGATTTGAGCGCATAATCCCGAAAACCATCATCATGGATAAAGGCGAGGTCTTCTTTATACCATTCACTCATATAGCGACCTAAGTTTCAGCAATTTATTTTATCGCAGGAGGCAGGAGGCAGAAGGCAGAAGGCAGGAGGCAGAAGGCAGGAAGTAAAATATTACTACTCCTGTTATTCAAGCTTTCAGGATGTCCTAGTCTATGCGACTACAGTTATATCTAAATTCTTGTTGAAATTAATGCCTTAATGGCATTTACTAAAACTTGATTTTGCTCATCTGTACCAATGGTGATGCGGAGTTTATCTAGTAGTCCGAGGTGGGGAAAGTAGCGGATGAGTATTTGTTGTTCTTTGAGTTTTTGATAGAGATACTCGGCGTTTTGTTGGGGTGGCTGGACTAGTAAAAAGTTGGTGTGAGACTCCCAAACCAGAAAACCCAATTGTTGAAATTCTCTGGTGAGTTGGGTGCGAGATGCTTTAATTTTGGCTACACAAGCATTTTTATAAGCTTGGTCGGTGATGGCGGCTGTGGCAACTGTACAGGCGATCGCATCAATGTTATAACTATCTTTGACCTTAAATAATCCCTGCAACAGCTTGGGATTCCCTATCCCAAAACCCAAGCGCAAACCCGCTAATGAGTAACCTTTAGATAAGGTGCGAATAATTATCACATTCTCATATTCTTTCACCAAAGCTAAGGCATCGGCTTCGGCAAAATCTACGTAAGCTTCATCAATGACTAACACCCCAGATAACTGGCTGGCGAGTTTTTCTAAATCTGGACTAGGGACAACATGACCAGAAGGACTGTTAGGTGAAGCAATAAATGTCACAGCACCATCAGCAGCAATTAACTCTGCTACTGGTAATTTGTAGTCTTCACTGTAGGGAATTTCGATAATATCTGCCGACTGCATTTCCGTCAGGGTACGATATAAGACATAAGTCGGTGTGGGATAAACAACTTTGCGTCCCGGTTCCGTACAGGCTCGCATCACGACATTTAAAATTTCATCACTACCATTACCTACAATAATCCAATCACTCGGTACTCCTAAAACCTGACTTGCAGCTTGGCGAAACTGGTCGCCAAATGGTTCAGGGTAACGCCGCAACCACTCACCGTCAATTTTTTGTAGTGCGGCTAAAGCATGAGGTGAGGGAGGGTAGGGATTTTCGTTACTATTGAGTTTAATGACTTGAGTACCGCGTTTCGGCTGTTCACCAGGAACGTAACTAGCCATTGCATCAACATTGGCGCGGAAAAAATTGCTCATAGCTGCGAAGAAGGTGACAGAAAAGAAACGAGTAGACAAGTATTTTAGCTTGTGAATGAGTATGGGAGCTAGATTAATGAGGCTTTTTTCTGCATTAATGAAGCTTGAATACTTGTGAATGAGCCTTTGATACTCATTAATGAGTATGAGAACTGGATTAATGAGGCTTTTTTTTTGATTAATGAGCTTTTGATACTCATTAATGAGGCTTTTTTCTGCATTAATGAAGCTTAAAGACTCGTGAATGATCTTTTTTCTCCATTAATGAGTCTTTTTGCTCTGAACAACGAGATACTCGACTTTTTAAAAAAGTCGAGTATCTGAAACCCTATCACCTACTATCCTTTAACCTGCGTTGAGAAACTCCAAATATCCATTGCTGAGTTCTTTTACAGCCAAGTCATAAAATTGCTTACCATGTTCTGGAGTTGCTAAAGCGGGATTTGAACCCATACGACCATCTGGGTAACGGTTGCGAAAATCAGCCGCACTATAAATGTTGTGTCCCCGCGCCACTTCTGTAGAAAGGGGTGCTTGTTTAATTGCTTCGGGATAAACATATTGAGTGACAGCTACTTCACTGGGGGTAGCATGAGAACCTTCTTGATCAGCGTACAATTGTTTAGCTAACTCATATACAGATCTGCACATAAACCAGTTAGCTACTTGACATTGCACTTGATGAGCATGGGAAATTTGTAAATCTTCTAGATAAGCGTAAGTTTCCGAGAATGCGGCTTTGAGAGTAGCAATGTTACCGCCGTGGCCGTTGATAAAGTAGAATTTGCTAAAACCAACTTTGACTAAACTAGTTACGTAATCTCGAACTACTTGAATTAAAGTGCTAGGACGGAGACTAATTGTGCCGGGAAAAGCAGTGTGATGCAATGCCATTCCCACATTGATTGTAGGGCCAACGATCGCCCCAGTTGCTTCACCTACACCACGGGCGATCGCTTCTGCACAAATCGCATCAGTACCAATTAACCCTGTCGGCCCGTGTTGTTCTGTAGAACCAATCGGAAAAATTATTCCCTGAGATTGCTGTAAATAAGCTTCAACTTCTGGCCAAGTACTCAAATGCAGTAACATTTTTAATCTACTTCCTTATGAAAATTGCGGTGGAAAGCCAATTTTGCTTTTGTGATTAACTCACCACTAACTCGACTTTAGCCAAATTCAGCAATTCTCACTGGAGTAATTGTTAAGCGATCGCATCCAGGATATCAGATATTAGTCGCAGCAAGAACGTATAGGTGGTATTACACTATGCTGGCGATAATCTGCTAAATATTGCTCTAAAACACTAAATTGCGGCATATTTAAACTGTAATAAATCCAACGTCCTTCTTGACGGGAGTTAACTAAGCCAGCTTCCTTTAAAGTCTTGAGGTGAAACGAAAGTTTTGACTGATTTACCCCCAACGCATCACACAAATCACATACACAAAGTTCTTGCTGTCGCAATAGTTCCAGCACATTAATCCGCAGAGGATCAGAAAGAGCATGAAAGCCCGCAGCAATTAAATGTGAAATAGTAGAAGAAGGGGTTTGCATGAAACGAGGGAGTGGAGAGGATCAGTATGATTTGTAAATTTTAACTATAAAAGTCGCCTGACTGATTTCTGAAAGCGATCGCTATTGCCTTTCACAGACTAAAATGATTCCCTTTTCGCCACAAGTTATCCGCAACTCCTCATCAAGATAGAGAATTTCTAGCCGACCTTTAGGCGATCGCTCCATGATAAACTTAACTTCTCCAGTCTCAGAATTCATTCCTTGTGGTGGAACCAGACCAAACATTAACTTAAACAAACCCAACATCAAACTGTCTTTAAAATTACGTTTGACATTTTGACTCTGCTGACCAAAAATTGCACGCCATTCATCTATTTTATTTGGGTCTTGCGGTGCTAAAATTCCCCCAGTAAATTTGACTTGTAGCACCGTATCACTAATTGGTTCACAAACACCTAAGTTCCGCACAACTCCAGATATTTGCGGATAATTTTCATCAGCAGTCGTAAATTCCACAACAATATCATGACTGCGCTGTTCGCCATTTCCTAATAAAAAAACAGGTTGAGAAACTCGGTCAATTACTAATTTTAGTTTTGTCGGCTGAAACATATTAAAAGCAAGGCGACCAAGAGTATAAGCAAACTTACCATTTGCTAGTCGTTCACCCCCAGGAAAATTCGGCGCACTAATTAATAGCCAGTCATTATCTAATAACTTAACGTTACGAGTTGGTGCTGGATTTGGGTTGACAAGTCGCAGATTTTCAATCGCAGCAATTACAGTTTCATCCTTAGTGTTACCATCACAAGCAGCCAACGCCTGACGTAAAGCTAGTTTCGCACCTGCACATTCCCTTGTGTCTACTGCCATAGTGTTGAAATTGTTTTGTGCAACTGCTTGTTAATTTAGACTATCGGCTGATTTCATGACTCTCGTCTGCCATCTCCGTTAAAAAATTGTTACATTTTTTGTGGGTAGACAATTATTCCTTGACGCATCTCATCATGTCCAACAGCCTCTTACAGCCATTATCCCCAACAACCACAGATAATTTACCTGCTGGTGGACTAGACCCAGAACGCTTTGACCCCTTAGAAGTTTGGTATCCTGTCCACTACATCGCAGACTTAGATAAATCCCAGCTAACGCGCTTCACCTTACTAGAGCGAGACTTAGTTTTGTGGTGGGACAAAAATGAACAGACTTGGCGAGCCTTTGAAGACCAATGTCCCCACCGTTTAGCCCCACTTTCCGAAGGCAGAGTTAACGAAGCTGGCTGGCTAGAATGTCCTTATCATGGCTGGGCATTTTCAGGGACAGGCAAATGTGAAAGCATTCCTCAACAAGTACCAGAGGGAAAAGCCGAAACATCCCCCCGCGCTTGTGTAAATTCATTACCAACCACAGTCCGCCAAGGGTTATTGTTTGTTTATCCTGGTCAACCGGAAAATGCTGCCAAAACACAAGTTCCCATCGTTGACGTTTTAGAAGAAAATACTGAAGGCTGGGTTTGCTTGAATACCTTTCGAGACTTACCTTACGATGCCTTGACATTAATGGAAAACGTTCTCGACTCCAGCCACATTCCTTACACTCATCATCGCACAGTCGGCAACCGCGCCAATGTTGCACCCGTAGAATTAGAAATTGTCGAGTCAGGTAAATGGGGATTTAAAGGCCTTTGGCAAGAAGGCCCCCGCAAAGGCACTTTAGGTAAACAAGATACTACCTTTATTGCACCTGGGTTGATGTGGCATGATCTCACATCCAAGCAATTTGGCAGAACATTAACAGTCGTTTATGCAACCCCTATCCGCAAAGGAGAATGTCGCCTATTTGCCCGTTTTCCTTTCAAATTCTCTTCAAAATTACCAGGGTTATTTCTCAAACTCACTCCTCGCTGGTACTCCCATTTAGGACAAAACAACGTACTAGAAGATGATCAGATTTTCTTACATCACCAAGAACGCTATTTAGAACAAAAAGGTGGCACTGATAACTTTACCAAAGCGTTTTATTTACCAACAAAAGCTGATATTTTTGTATTTCAATTACGTTCTTGGGTCAAACAATATTGTGCAGAATTATTTCCAGGAAAAACTTTACCGCCGCCACTACCCAAAGAGGCTTTATTAGATAGATACCATTCCCACACAAAACATTGTGGTAGTTGTCGCCCAGCTTTGAAAAACCTCCAACGTTTGCGTTTAGGAGTGGTGATAGCAACAGCATTAATTTGGAGTTTGCTGTCTTTATCAGTCTTATTTCCCGGTGATATTTCTCATATCACGGTAATTATTGCCAACGTAGCTGTATTACTCGGTGGCGGTATTTGGTTTGGTTTAGGCAAGTTAGAAAAACAATTTTATCAAGGGCGAGAAATTCCGCCAAGAAATATAGCTTCGTAATGAAGCAAGGTAGTAGCGCGGCAACTTTAATTTGCTAGGTTCAAAAAATGGAAATGCTAATTCTGTCATTGCGAGGAACGAAGCAATCGCAAGGGCTAGGATTGCTTCGTCGTTCCTCCTCTCTGCGAGACGCTACGCGTAGCTTGCTTCCCCGAAGGGGTACGCAATGACATTTTAAATAATTTAATCAACCAAACATTTTCAGCTTGTCACGCTAGTAGATTGGGTGGAGCAATAGCGAAACCCAACAAGGTTTTGATAATATTCACTGTCGATCCCAGCCCGCACACATACTTTCAGGAACAGCTTCAACTCTTGGCCGTCTAGAGGGACAATAAAAGTCAAGACTTTGGAGTAATAGCTCATGGTTGATTAATGCAAAACTCTCCGGATAGCTTTTCTTGCTCCCGTATGCTTACCCTTTTCATTCTGAGGTGACGTGGTTAACATGGGTTGAACATATTTGTAATGATTCAACTTTATGGCTAGAACACCGAATGAATACGCTGTACACCTCTTCCTGGAAACTGGTCATCGTGAGGAAGTAAGGTTTCCCACTATTCAAGAATTCCAAAAATGGTATAGTGGCGAACTAGTTCCTAAGTCTGCCTCGAATGATTTTATTAGTGTACCGATCAAGAATATTCAAGGAGAGTATATGGTTGTCCGCCCATCTCGGATTGTAGCAATCCGGGTAGAACCACTGTTTAGTTCTAGTGTTGAAAGATTCGACTAAATCATGAGAAAAACCCTTGCTTTGGCTTCTTTGAGTCTGGGAATTGCCCTTGTAAACACAATTTGGCCAGCTGTTGCTCAAGTTCCGACGACGATACCGTTACCTGTACCGTTACCTACACAGCCAAGCCCTCAGCCTGAGCTACAATTACCACTCCAACCAGTTGATATTAGTAATACTTGTAATCCGGTATCTACTTGCTTGGGATGGGATGAGCAAATTTTTGGTCGTAAAGGTAAACCAGGCGATCGCAAAGCTCTCTTAGCCGCCATTGATAATAGTTTAGATTATTTGGCCAAAGATAAAGCGATCGCCGCCTATAACAATTATCCGGTGCCAGGAATTACCCGCGATCGCGTGCGACGCAGTTTATTGCGTTTTCGGCAATTAGTAGCAACTGCTAAATCTGCAACTCAACTCCAAGCTGCAATTCAGCGGGAGTTTGTGTTTTACAAGTCCGTCGGCAATGATGGCAAGGGTACTGTTAAATTTACTGCTTACTATGAGCCTATTTATCAGGCCAGTCGCGTTAAAACTTCTATATATAAGTATCCCCTTTATCAACTCCCACCGAATTTCGACCAATGGGCTAAACCTCACCCAAAAAGGATTGATTTGGAAGGAAAAGACGGTTTACAAGGTGATAAAAGCCAGTTACGCGGTTTGGAATTGTTGTGGTTCCGCGATCGATTAGACGCATATATGGTACACATTCAAGGTTCTGCCCAAATCAGGTTAACCAATGGCAAAACTACTTCTGTAGGTTACGCCGGGGGGACTGACTATCCTTGGACTAGTATCGGCAAAGAACTAGCCAAAGATGGCAAACTGCCACTAGAGGGCTTGACTATGCCACGTCTGATTAGCTTCTTCCGCCAAAATCCCTTAGAGTTAAATAATTATTTGCCCCGCTGGGAACGTTTCGTTTTCTTTAAAGAAGTTCCAGGGAGAAAAGCAACTGGTAGTCTTAATGAGCCAGTCACCGCCGAACGTTCGATTGCTACCGATAAATCTATTATGCCTCCTGGCGCACTAGCAATCATTAATGGTTCATTCCCCTATCCGGCTGCTGGTGGCAAATTACAACCTCGGACTGTCAGCCGTTTTGTCTTAGATCAAGATACAGGCAGTGCGATTAAAGGCCCAGGCAGGGTAGATTATTTTATGGGAACTGGTAAACTAGCAGGCGATCGCGCTGGGATTACAGGTGGTAATGGTTCACTATATTATTTACTGCTGAAAAAATAGAAAGGTTCGACTAGTGCGCCAAGCGCAGCGCCACCGCGATAGGCGGACTTTCTCAAAACCCGCACAGGCGGGTTTAGTTTGTATAGCCCCAGACTTCAGTCTGAGGGCTATTTGCTTCATACTTTAGTAAGGCGGATAACCAAAATCATCCTCATCAGCATAAATATAGGAACTAGAAACACCCGCCATCACAGGTTTACTAGTTTCTGTTCTGACAGGTTCCTTGCCAAATTCCTTGTATTCTTCAAAATATTTGCAGATAATTGCCGACTCAGGCGCATCAGAAGCAATCAGGTATTGAGTTAATGTCCCAACTGTTGGATGTTTGTAATCTACAGTAGAAGCAACTAACACCGTGTTGGGTTCAATCCCTCTTTCTTCACACTCAATAATCGGACAAAAAATGCCATGCGCGTGGAATAATGGCCCTTTTGGTGTTACAGGTTGTTTACGATATACAGCATAAGTTCTTTCTAACTCTGCAACAAAACCACTCACAACTTTGCCTTGTTGAAACTCACAATAAGTTTTGCTGAAACTTGCTCCGGCTGCACCATTGAGAGTTAATTGCAGTGGCAATTCATGTAAAAATTTCTTATCTTCACTAACTAAGAAAATTAAATAGCGCGTAAAAGTTTTAAATTTGAGTTTATCAGCCAAAAAGGCATCATAATTTTCTTTTAACGTACCTAATTTCAGCCCTGTTTCACGGTCTTTGACTGACAAAGGCCCTCGACGCACTATCACCAAGCGCGGAGTAGTAGAGATAAAAACTGTTTCAACACCAGAGCTAAATTCATGCTCTACTTGCTGCCAATTTTCATCCGGCTGAAACCCCACAGCATTGGCATTATCTAGCTTGATGGCAAGACCATAGGTTTGCATACCATCTGTGCCATACCGAGGATTAATCATCTGACACCAAGGGATGACTTGAGAAGGCGGCGCATTAAATTTCTCGTCCTCAAAGTCGAACTTAGCAGATGCTTTCATCGTTTTAGGCTGTAGGTGTGTTTTGCTATCCAAGTTTACCGTTGTGCGCTGATGTGGGAATTGTATTTTTCATTTGTACCATTCAAATGGTACATTCTGCACATTCTGAAGTAGATTTTAACAGGAGGGAATACAGATTATCTCGCAACCAAATATCAAAAATGTTTGCCCCTACACCCTGTTTCCAGCTAGAAGTTAAAATAAACCCATCACTACCAGATGCAGTCATCTCCTCATGTCCCTCGCCAAAGAACTAGACGATCCTCAAGCAAACCCAGAAGATGTTATCTTTCCTCCAGGTGATTTATACAGCGACGAACCTCTCTTGGAAACAGAACTGCATCTAGAGCAGATTATGCTCTTACTCAAATGTCTAAAGTGGTTATGGCGAGACAGAAATGACTTCTACGCTGCTGGAAATCTGACTATTTACTACAGTTGGAATAAACGTAAAGATGAACACTTCCGGGGGCCAGATTTCTTTGTTGTGCTGGATACAGAGCGTCGAACTCGTAAAAGTTGGGTAGTTTGGGAAGAAGAAGGGAAATATCCTAACGTAATTTTAGAAATTCTTTCAGAATCAACTGCGAAAACCGATAAAGATTTAAAGAAAAAACTATACCAAAATACTTTCCGCACACCCGATTATTTTTGGTTTGACCCAGAAACTCAAGAATTTGCTGGGTTTCATTTAGTTGATGGTCAATACCAAACTCTAGAAGCAAATGCTCAAGGACATTTGTGGAGTCAGCAGTTAGGTTTATACTTGGGAATTTATGAAGGACTATTGCGATTTTTTACACCAGTAGGTCTATTAATTCCGACACCAGAAGAAGCCGCAGAGTTTGAATGTCAGCAAAAAGAACTAGCGCAAGCACGAGCCGAAAAGTTAGCAGCAAAACTGCGGGAATTAAATATTGACCCAGAAACTATTGATTAATCGGGAATAGGTGATAGGTTACAGATTACAGGTGATAGTAAAGGTTACTGAGCGAAGTCGAAGTACACCCTCATACCCTTACACCCCTAATTTTGATTATTATGCGAACGATCGCCGAAATTAACGAAAAAATTAGCCGCCAGCGTGCAGTCGTTTTCACAGTTGAAGAAGTCAAAGCACGAGTCGCAGAAGTCGGCGTAAGCAAAGTTGCCAAAGAAGTTGATGTAATTACCACTGGCACATTTGAGCCAATGGAATCCAGCGGTGCCATTATTAATCTAGGACACACTGACCCCCCGATAAAAATTCGCCGTTGCTGGATCGATGGTGTACCCGCATATTCCGGTTTTGGGGCTGTCGATTTATACTTAGGTGCTAGTTGTGCAGTGGAGACGATGGACGGTGAAGAAGTCCGCGAACGTGGCGGTGGTCACGTCATTGAAGATTTAATTGCCGGGAAACAGGTACAAGTGAGGGCGCAAGGACAAGTCACCGATTGTTATCCACGGGCAACTTTTGAAACTACCATTACTCGTGATACTATCAATCAATTTTATTTATTCAATCCCCGCAACCTGTATCAAAATTTTATCGTGGGTGTGAATGGTGGCGATCGCCCACTTTTTACTTATCTCGGCCCTTTACAACCCCATCTCGGTAACGCCGTCTACTCTAATCCTGGCGCAATTTCGCCTTTGTTCAACGACCCCGATTTACAACTAATTGGCATCGGGACGCGGATTTTTTTAGGAGGTGGTATCGGCTACATAGCTTGGGAAGGTACGCAACACTTCCCCTTACAAAAGCGGTTAGCCAATCGCACACCCATTGGCCCGGCTGCAACCTTAGCCTTAATGGGGGATGCGAAACAAATGCAAGCCCGTTGGGTGCGTGGTTGTTACTTTAAAAGTTATGGCCCTTCATTGATGTTGGGAGTCGGGATACCATTCCCAGTCTTAAACGAAGTTGTAGTTGAACACTGTGCAGTGCAAGACAAAGATTTAGTCGCGCCCATCGTCGATTTTTCCATTCCCCGACGCGTTCGTCCTACCTTTGGGTTAGTGAGTTACGCCCAACTCAAATCTGGGCGACTCACCATCGAAAATAAACCAGTGCGAACGGCACCTTTAGCCAGTATGTTCTTATCTCGGCAAGTCGCCCTAGAGTTAAAACAATGGATTGCAGCCGGCACTTTTACCCTAACTGAACCGGTCGCCCCAATTCCAATGGAGCGATCGTTCTTACCCCAAGACCGTTGGACAGATTTTTAGGAAGGCAAAAGGCAAAAGTAAAAAAGCAAAAGCAAGAGACAATTCTTATCTTTTACCTTTTTACTTTTTACTTTTTACTTTTTACTTACTCTTGTGGTGGCTTTTGTTTTTTAATCGGCTTAGGCGTAGGAGTAGAAGATTTTGGCAGCGGTTTAGACACCACCGAGGCTTCGCCACCGCCTATTTTCTTGATTGGGCGTGGGCTGGGGCTGTCTCCTCCAGTACGTCTGGGGGGGAATGGTCGGCGACCACCACCACCGCCACCACCACGGAAACCACCGGGGCCACCTCTTTGGGGGGGTCGGCGTTTTTTGGGTAGATCAGCGATCGCCTCAGCTGTTTCTATGGCTAATAAATCACCATCTCGTTTCACTTGAAAGTCCCAGAACTTACCCACAGCTTTTGTGGTGAGGACACCTTTGAGTTTTAGCTTAAAGTATTTAGGTTTTTCATCGTGTTTGCGAGCAGCCTGCTTAATTTTGACAACCAAGTTCTTGTCGTCAAAAGACTGGTAAACTACCTCGCCACGCACAGAAAAACCACCATCGGGAATATCTGATGAAGGTTTAATGTCACTTTTATCAGTTACAACATCATCGGCTGGTGGTAATTCATCATCTGGCGAATCTTGTGCTTGCTGTTTTGCCAGATTTTCTGGTTCCCACACGCCCACAATTTGCAAATGTAAGGCATCATTTTCTTGCTTAGTACGCGGGTAAACCACCCACAGATGATTTTTTTCTAAATCAAGGTGATTCTTAACTAAGCTCATAATGCGACCGAGAAGAACGGCTTGGATTTCCACCCCATCCGCAGTCAAGAGCGTACCTTGAGTAAACTGCTCACTGCTTGCAATGTAGCGACCACGGACTAAGCCGATCGCTCTGTACTGCATTGGTTCGCTGGGTGGGGGAATCGGTTGCTGTCGATTGGCTAAATAAGCATCGTTGTCGGTCTCACTAGGGTCAATAGTCGAATTTTCCGATTCAGAAATTGGAGCTGCTACTGTTGGTACATCAGCGGCTATATCTATCTCGGTTTCAGATTGATTGGACTCAGGCAAATTAGAAGATTCAGGCGAAGGCATCAGGTCGGAATTCATAAAAACTCCTTGCGGCGGAGACACATCCCATTGTGGGATTTTACTAAAGCAACTGGAAAGAGCGTTTGTGCGGCTGATGAAAGTATATTTATTTCCATCAAGGCACAGGACAACACCCAATACAATTTAAAAACGCTAAATTTACATTTATACTCTAAATGTTTAATCTAGCGTCTAGACACCAGTTTCGGAAGCATATCATAGGTATAACTCTGACGGCTCCCCCTAAAGTCATCACTTACTTTAGCAGCGGAAATAGTTATTTGTTATAAAATTCACAGGCAATTGGCGGTATTCCGCAAAGTTTTGGAAATTTTTCATTTCCGATTTGTGTCAATGATAATGTCATTAGAGTTCTGGAGAATTACACAACTGTGTCTCAAACGCGTAATCGTTGGATAGTGCGAGTCATCTTGGCATTAGCAGTTCTTATGTTTGTGGGTGTATCTATAATTCCTATTATTAGCGCTTTCAATAGTCCAACACCGACAAGCCAGAATACTGCTCCCAAAGGTAACTTGGCTTCCTCTGACCAAAAATCAAAATTGCAAGACGAAGTACGGGGTTATGAACTAGTTTTACAACGGGAACCTGAGAATCAAACTGCCCTTAAAGGTTTATTACAAGCGCGGCTACAGCTTTTAAGTCTAAATCAAGGTGATGTTCAAGGAGTAATTGCCCCTTTAGAAAAACTAGCTAAACTCAACCCTGAAAGGTCGGAATATGGAGTCCTCTTAGCTCAAGCCAAGCAACAAATTGGTGATAAAGAAGGAGCCGCCCAAGCATATCGCACAATTCTGGATACTAAACCCGGTGATTTGAAGGCTTTACAGGGTATGGTAGCACTGTTAATAGACCAGCAACGCCCCGAAGCGGCTATTGGTCTATTACAAGAAACTTTAAATAATGCTACTCAAGCCAATAATATTCAGCCGGGAAGCGTGAATGTTATCGCTGTACAGGTGCTATTAGGCAATGTCTATGCTGCTCAAAAACGCTTTCCTCAAGCTGTGAATGTCTATAACCAAGCAATTAAGAAAGATCCCAAAGATTTTCGCCCAGTTTTAGCTAAAGCTATGTTATTGAAGGAACAAGGCAAAACATCTGAAGCTAAACCTTTGTTTGATAGTGCAGTAAATTTAGCGCCTGCTCAATATCGAGACGAAATTAACAAAGCCGCAACCGCTTCCTCCACTCCTACGTCTGCTGCAACTTCCGCACCAGTACCAGTACCAGCAAGTACCCCCAAGCCATAATAAATTGGTTGCTTTAAGATAACTGTAAAAAATAAATTTTTTGGGGGTTTCTCTTAGAGGAACCCCTAATAAATGCAAAAATACCCATCTGGAGAGATAAATGGCACGTTCACCCATCCACCCAGGAGAAATTCTTGGGGATGAAATCACAGAACTTGGTATGACAGCAAGTGATTTAGCTCGTGTTCTCCATGTTCCTAAAAACCGGATTACCGAAATCATCAATGGAAAAAGAGGGATAACAGCTGATACAGCTTTGCGATTAGGTCAATATTTTGGAACTGGTGGAGAGTTTTGGCTAAATCTTCAGAAAAACTATGAATTGAAGTTAGCTGAACAAACGGTAGGCAAAGAAATTCAAGAAACTATTCGTCCTCGTGTTTTAGTTTCTTAGGAATTGTAATAATTTGTCTGTTAAGTAAGGGTGATTTAATTTAACTTGAAAAGATTATCTAAACTGAAAAAGAAACATTACTGCGATTTGAGAGGAACCCCTAATAAATGAGATAGTTACAATTTAGACCATAAAATGGCACTTCCACTCCTCCACCTTGATAAAAAAGAATCCTCGCTTTAAAAATGCGAGGAGTGTCAACAAAAGAATCGCTGAATTGGTATAAGCTAGTACTGGCTTAATCTGTAAAAACTTTTAAGGAGCAACATTTGTAACTACTAATACAGGTTTATTCCGGTACTTTGCTTCTAGTTGCTTCCGCAAATTTAAATCCCAAGTCAGGTTGTAGTCTCGCTCTAATTCTGTAATAACGAGGGGACGCAGGACACCTGAGACAGATATTTGCTCTCCTGGCTTCACTTTTGCTTGTGGTTTTGTGTGTAGTATGAGTAAATCTTCGCCACCTAGCAATTTGTTTTCATCTAGAGTGTAGGCGATCGCACTATTGATATTTGCAACTTTACCTGTGACTGTTAGCTTTTTACCATAGTAGGCGTTGGGGTTCGTAGTCAGTTCGCCTGGATTAGGAGATAAAGCCAGTGATTTAGCTACAATCACAGGTTGATCATCGTAATCTCTGTAATAATCGGTCTGCAAATCTAATTTATAATCTTGATTAATTTGTGCTAAATCAAATCTGCGAACTTGTCCAGTAATTTGAATTGGGATGTTATTTGTACTGGGTAATGTAAAAGGTTGCCCTGTGGCATTAATAACTAAAATATTTTGATTATCAAATAGTTCTTTATCGTTAACTGTAAAGCTGGTAGGGCCAATTAATCTTATCGGTTGAGTGGTAATTGTGACACTTTTGCCAATAAGCTTATCTGTTTTATCTGTGACTTCTTCTATCTGGCTATCTACTATTTCTCGACTAACTTGGTTGCGTTGTTGTTCTGGCGTTGCTGGAGTTATCGCCTGTGGTTGGTCATAACTACAAGCAGGAAGAATTATCGCCATTAATCCTATAGCGATCGCTCCTTTTTTCTGCTGAAGTTTTTGCATCCAATTACTATCAATGACGCTTAGATAATTCACAGTTAAACCTCTTTATTTTTACAAGCAATGATCTAGTTCTACAAATTTTTAGAGCTATTTTCAGCTAATTATGTTTTCAATCAATATAATATCAGTGAGTAATTTATATAATTAGGTTATGCTTTTACCATTAATTTTTCTTCTATCCTTTGAACAATTTTTTTCCTCTAACTTGAGAGAGATAAAAACTCTAGTTAGATGTATAAGTATTTTTATACAGCAGATTTAAAATTAGGACAGTACCCAAGCTCAGACTAAAATCTAGAAATCAAGTCTTTGTAATTCTAGATGATGAATTTTGCTGTATTTATAGTTCATCAATTACATCAGAACACGATAAACCATATCTTTGGTAAGATGTGGAGACAAACTAATAAAGATAAATTTTATTCATTTACTGTTTCACACTCAGTAAGCTCCTCAAGAAAATTCTTGGGGGCTTTATGAATGGTAATAAAAGACATAAAAAAGTAGGATGAAAATTTTCACCCTACTATTAATCATCTGCTAGAAACTTATGGCACAAATCTATCTTGTTGACCTTGAGAACAGCGGTCAAACCATTCTTGATATTTTTGTTTGAGTGATTCATCTTCACATAAAATAGAGACTCGCACTCGCTGACAGCCATGATTTTTTTCGAGAGCGATCGCATTTAATAGTAAGCTGGCGATTTTAGGTGAGCTAAATTCTCCACTCACTGTTAAATCACTGGCGAAGTTACTACCTGCTGTATTTCCAGATTCAGCTAAAGCAATCTCAGAAATTTCCTCTAAACCTAAATCAATTTCTGCAAGCTGCCTATGTTGCGGACTAACTTGTTCGACAATTAATTTTTCGCGTCGGACAGGAACTTGTACCATCCGGGTTTCAATTTCTTTACGAACAATTACTTCGCCAATTTTATGTATACTGCTATCAACTACTAACTGTTCTTCTAGTAAACGAACAATTGTTTCTTCTGAAAATTCCTCTAAATTAGCTGTTTCCATACTACTATTCTCTATTTCAGCCTGGTCTACTTGCTCGGTAGTATTATCAGATAATACCTGATATCCAATTATTTGATGTTTTAAATCTTCAGGCATATATTCAATTGCTGCTGCATCTATGTTTAAAAAAATAGATTTAGTAATAGTGTCTATTCTTTGAATTTTTTGGCTCCACACCAGAGCCAACTTTTCTTTGATTACTGGTTGTTCGCTTTCTGGGAGAAAATTTACCTGTTGGGATATAACTAAATTTAGTCGCCGCTGATTATCTAAGATTAAATCTTTGACTTTGCCAACCAGTTGACCTTGATTATCTATAACGTCAAAACTTGCGACCTTAATTTTTAAACTTGCTAATAAGTTATGAATACTAGGTTTTTGATTAATTTGTTCAATATTATTGATCATGGGTTGGCTATTTATCACCCTAATTTGATAGTTATAAGT
The DNA here is from genome assembly GCF_002897135.1 of Nostoc cycadae WK-1. NCBI lineage: Bacteria > Bacillati > Cyanobacteriota > Cyanophyceae > Nostocales > Nostocaceae > Nostoc > Nostoc cycadae. The sequence goes on from NZ_DF978425.1 coordinate 315,375, forward strand.
ACAGGTAAAGCTGATTAAATCACCTTACCTGTACTATGTCTAATTAATGATTAGTTAATTAATTATTGACTAATCATTATTGTGAATTAGCGTTCTTCAATGGGGAGTCCAGGAGCATTCACATCTAACTCTTCCCGGCGGATTGTTTCTTGAGCTTCAACGGTATCTTGTTCTACCACTTTTCTGACTCTAACTTCTTCGCGGACAAATGCTTCTTTGCGAATGTCAGCAGTTTCTTCATAAATTTCTACACGCGCAACTTCTCCTTCACGGAAGTCAGCTTCACCAGGAGAAATAGCTCTACCAGCATCATCTGGGGTAATGCGTTCGATGACAACATGTTCACTTTCTACTGGAACTGCTACTCTTGCCGTTTCGGTTTCTATGCGCTTACCAACAGCTACTTCGCCAGTTTTTTGACGTTTCTTATTTGCAACTAGGCGCTCTTCATATAGCCTCAAGGTTTGATGATCTCGATCATTTAACCCAAATAAAGAAGGCTCTTCGTCGTAATTATAGGTATCACGGCTAAAATTGGGTGTTGTGACTGGTGTTGCTGCTGTATAACCTGTATCTAATGTTGCAGATGTATCTACAGGTGTAGCTGTGTCTACAGCAGTGGTGCTATATTTTGGATTGCGATAAACGCCGCGTACCCGTTCTTCATAATCGTAATCAACTTGGCGTTCATCAAATTCTGGTAAGTCTTCTGCTTGGTCTCTGGTCATGCCAACAGCATAGACGCGATCGCGACCATAATCAATGCGGCTTCGACCAACTGGCAATAATACTTTTTTACCAAAAATCCAAAAACCTAAGTCAACAACTAAATAGCGAAAATGTCCTTCATCGTCTACTAAAACATCATTGACTGTACCAATTTTCTCATCAGTTCCTTCTGTATATACGCCTAACCCTTTAATATCGTTACCTTGAAAAGAGTCACGATAGTTAGGATCAAATTCATTTAATTTGTAAAGAGCCATTATATTTTACCTCTGAACTCTTATAAGACTTTCGACTATTAATGTAAAAATTTATTCCGTAAAATACATCTTTCTCTCGAATGAATTGCCTTAAGTCAAGATTATCAAAAGTGATAGATTTTTATGACTGGGCAAATTTCATTTAAAGAATGACATGATTAAAAATATCATGCCACAATATCGAATTTAGAATTAAAGTTTATGTGAGATCAATTTCACCAAAAATCAGCTACAAAATAGATAGATATTCATTCATTAGCCATTTGTTGCTGATTTTTAAAACTACAAATGACTAATGATATAACTACTTTGATTTAGATATGTTTTGGCTCAATTAAAGAGTCCCCTGGCTATTTCTAGCAGCATCATCTACATGCAATTCACCTGTAGTATTAATATCTAACTCTTCTCGTCGAATTGTTTCTTCTGCTTCGACTGTATCTCGCTCTACTAATTTTTTAACTCGTACTTCTTCCCGAACAAACGCTTCTTTGCGAATTTCTGGTGTTTCTTCGTATACTTCTATGCGTGCTACTTCACCCTCTTGAAAATGGAGTTCGTTAGGTTCGACAAATGTTTCTGTTTCGGCTGGGGAAACTCGCTCGATAACTACGCGCTCTTTTTGAATGGGGACTGTAACTCGTGCAGTTTCTGTTTCAATATGTTTACCAACTGTTACTTCCCCAGTTTTAACGCGATGCTTATTTGCTATTAGCCGTTCTTCGTAAAGTCTGAGAGTTTGATGATTTTGCTCATTCAAATCGTATAAATTCGGTTCTGTTTGATAATTGTATGTATTGCGATCGTAAGTTAAATTGCTGTTGACTGGACGAAATACACTGCGTACTCTTTCTTCGTAGTCTTCATCCACTGTATAGCTTTCGTGGTATTCAGGTAACATTTCTACTTGCTGTTTACTAAGTCCGTCAACATATACTCGTTTTTCTGGATAGTTAATACGTGAAAGACCAATCGGTAGTAAAATTCTTTTACCAAATGTGTCAAAGCCTGTGTCAATGACTAAATAGCGAAAACGACCATTTTGGTCAACTAAAGCATCACTAACTGAACCAACTTTAATTCCTCCTTCAGTATAGAGATCTAAATCTTTAACATCATCACCAGCAAATGTTTCGCGGTATTGGGGGTCAAATTCTTCGAGTTTATAAAGAGGCATAGTTGATAAAATTATGAGGGATGTATTTTTACCTCTAGACTAAACATTATTTTGTTTTAAATCTTCTGACTGATGGCTGAATTCAGGAATAGATTTATTTTTTCTAACTTATACTTTATGCTGAAACTATCAATAGATTATTCTGGATAAATTACCAGTTAGCTTAGTACTTAAGTTAGATAAAATAGCGCAAAAAATATTCCATAAGCAGGAAGATAGTTTAAGCAAACACTTGTAGCTAATCACCAGTGTTGAGCATAGTTTGAGCAGTTGCAAAACATTTCTGCTCAATGGCTGGGCTTAAAATGTCTGGTTTGAGTCGAGCGTTTTGGTACTCACGCTGGTAAACCTGACGCGGAAACTGCATACGACATCAGTTCTCTCTCCTGGGGAGTATCCGATTTTACTCAAGGCATTTGTGACCACTGGGGTGGTGAAAATCGATTACATTGGGGAGGCGTGCTGTGGTGAGAAAAAGTTGCACACGGCGTTCATTAATAATTTTCAGCGTCACCCAGATATTGTTTCCTGCTCAGTGACATAAAATAGAAAGTCGAAAACTCTCTAGCCAAGATACAATTCGATCTGGCAAAAGCTGTTAAAGTCCATAAATTATTTATCGATTCTGAAACCACCATATATGAGCATTCACGAAGTATTCATGCCGGCGCTTAGTTCCACCATGACCGAAGGTAAAATCGTTTCCTGGGTAAAATCGCCAGGGGATAAAGTGGAAAAAGGCGAGACAGTGGTGGTTGTCGAGTCAGATAAGGCAGACATGGATGTAGAAACCTTCTATGAAGGATATCTGGCACACATCATTGTACAAGCTGGTGAGAGTGCGGCTGTCGGTAGTGCGATCGCTTACGTTGCGGAAACCGAAGCAGAAATTGAAGCAGCAAAATCTCTGGTTAATTCTGGTAGCACTGCGGCGACAGCACCTGCTCCCGAAAAAGTCCCAGCAACAGCAGGTGTCGGCGCATCCACCGCCACCACTCACAACGGTAACGGCTCAAACCACAAAGAAGGTAGACTTGTCGCCTCGCCCCGCGCCCGCAAGTTAGCAAAAGAATTAAAAGTTGATTTAACCAGCCTCAAAGGTAGTGGCCCCTACGGTCGGATTGTAGCTGAAGATGTGGAAGCTATAGTTAATAAAGGTAAACCAGCGGCTCCTACCACCCCCGCACCGACTGTTGCGCCAGTAGTTCAACCACCCGCACCTGCGGTAGCAGCCGCAGCACCCGCACTGGTTCCCGCTGCTACCAGTGCAGTTCCTGGTCAAATCGTACCTTTGACTACTCTGCAAAATGCTGTAGTTCGGGGGATGGTTGCTAGTTTAGCTGTACCTGTTTTCCGGGTAGGTTACACAATTACTACCGATGGTTTAGATAAGCTTTACAAACAAATTAAATCTAAAGGCGTGACAATGACCGCACTGCTGGCGAAAGCTGTTGCAGTCACATTGCAAAAACATCCATTACTTAACGCCAGCTACTCAGATCAAGGAATTGTCTATCATTCTGATATAAACATATCTGTAGCTGTGGCAATGGATGACGGCGGATTAATTACACCAGTATTGCGAAATGCAGATATGGTAGATATTTATTCCCTCTCACGCAATTGGAAATCTTTAGTAGACCGCGCTCGCGCCAAGCAACTACAACCTGACGAATACAACAGCGGTACTTTTACCCTGTCTAACTTAGGGATGTTTGGTGTTGATACTTTTGATGCAATTTTACCACCTGGTCAAGGTTCAATTCTGGCGATCGGTGCGGCTCGTCCCCAACTAGTAGCTACTTCTGATGGTTTATTTGGGGTACACCAACAAATGCAGGTAAATATCACCTGTGACCACCGAATTATTTATGGCGCTCACGCCGCAGCCTTCCTGCAAGACTTGAGCAAGTTGATTGAAACTAATGCTCAATCTTTAACTCTCTAACTTAAATTACTCGAATAATAAAAGTCAAATTTGAGACCTGGATTTTTCTTGCAAGAATCCAGGTCTCTGTTTTTATGTTGATTTTCAAGTAAAAATACTGAACTTTGCACAATAATAACAACTATATTATTGAATCTATCTAAAGTACATTTGGCTCGTTTATTCCTCAAACAACAGCCAACAAGATCAAGATTAGGAGATTACATGGCTTATCGCTACAAAATATTGTCTATTGACGGCGGCGGTATTCGCGGTGTTATACCAGCAATTATTCTAGCCGAAATCGAAAAGCGCACAGGTAAACCGATTTGTCAGCTATTTAATTTAATTGCTGGAACCTCAACAGGCGGAATTTTATCTGCTGCTTTAACTAAGCCACATCCTAGTAATCAAAATATTCCCCATTTTAAAGCAGAAGATTTAATTGATATCTATCGTAAAGAGGGAAAGCGGATTTTTGCAGAATCTACACTAGCAAAAAGCATCAAAATTGATGATATTTTAAAAGCAAAATATTCTTCAAAAGGCAGAGACGAAGTTTTAACAGAATATTTGCAAGATACTTTTCTTAAAAAAGCATTAACCGACCTATTTATCACTAGCTATGACATTGAATTGCGGATGCCTATTTTCTTTGTCAATAATGTGAAAGACCAAAAATTAGGCGAAAACTTCCGCAAAATTTGTGACGGTTACACCATGAAGCAAGCCGGAATGGCTACATCTGCTGCACCAACTTATTTCAAACCTTACAAAATTGATACAGCTGACCCGACAAATGGTGGTTACTATGCCTTGGTAGATGGTGGTGTATTTGCTAATAATCCTACTTCCTTGGCAATTATGGAAGCTTTAATTTCTTCCGCTAGACCTGATCCGCAACAGCCTGACAAAACACCGCTGACTATCAATGATATTCTGGTCGTCTCATTAGGTACAGGTTCTCTTAATCGTCGATATAATTACGATCAAGCTGTGGAATGGGGACTAATTCAATGGGTACAGCCAATGCTAAATATTACCTTGGATGGTAGTAGTGAATCGGTAGCTTGTCAGTTAGAGCAATTGTTACCACAAGCTGATGGTTATCCTAAACAATACTATCGTTTTCAAAGACAATTAACCAAAGCTAATGACAATATGGATGATGCAAGCCCAGAAAATATTGCACGATTGATTACATTAGCAAAACAGATTATTGAGCAACGAGATTCTGAATTAGATGAACTTTGCCAGCAGCTAAAACAAGGACTGTATGAGCAAGAACAGCCAGAAAAATCAGTTCTTGTTGGGATATAAGTTTTCAGAATTTACAAGTATATCTTAATATCACATAGTTAGGTAGAGACGCAATTGATTGCGTCTCTATTCTTTTATGGTATTTTGTTATCAGTCATAAGTAATAACTCATTTGAGTTGAAGGATTGAGGTTGAACAATGTACTTCAGACAAACGAAAACTGGTATAGAATGTTAGGCGATCGCTACTACTCTATTTCAAAAATCAAATATGCTTCCTAGAGCAGTCATAAATTATTATTGAATCACAAAATACCCAACTTCTGAAAAAAGTTAGGCATTTGAGTATATTGATTTTCATAAATATGAAAAAAGTTATTCATCAACCAATATCATTTAAAAAGATTAATTTTCAAATTAATGGCTATTTTTTTGTAATTTTAATGTGGCTGGTGAGCAGACTTGTAATTATCGTGGCGATGCAAGTTGTTGCTCCTTTAATGTACAAATCAGCAGTACATCCATATTGGCAACCTCCATATCCACTAGATTATATTCCTGGTTTTTTTCCTCAACCGAGTTGGGAACTGTTTTCTCATTGGGATGGTAAATGGTATCGCAGTATTGCTGTTGAAGGTTATAACTACGCTAATGATGGAAATCAGCATTCTGTTGCTTTTTATCCTTTATTTCCCTTAATTAGCCGTGGGTTAATGATGTTTGGCTTACCTTTTGAAGTTGCAGGGACAGTAGTTAACAACCTCTTTTTTTTGGCGGCGCTAATACTGGTATATTCTTGGGCAAAAGAACGTCATGGTATTAATGTTGCCAGATGGACAACAGCTGTAATGGCTTGGTGTCCGTTTTCTTTATACGGTACAGTTATTTATACTGAAGGTTTATTTCTGTTTTTGACTACGGCAGGTTTGCGAGCATTTGATCGTCGTCAATATGTCTGGGCTGCTGTTTGCGGTGCGTTGGCTAGTGCAACTCGCGCCACAGGAATTACATTATTACCTACTTTTATTTTTGTCGCTTGGCAAGAAAAAAGACCATTAACTGCATATATTGCAGGACTCTGTGTCCCATTGGGGCTGATTTCATTTAGCTTATATTGCGCCATTACTTTCAAAGATCCTCTAGCATTTGTTCATGTACAAAAGGCATGGGCGCAACCAAGTTGGTGGTATATATTTAACGATGCTATTTCTGTAGGCAAAGATAGTTTAATCAAAGTTGTGATGGTATTTGGCGGCGGCTACATGTTGTGGTGCTTGCGAACTCATCTGAGTAAAACTGCTGTAGTCTATGGTTTTTGCTCATTGTTACTCATAATATTTTCTGGAGCGCTGATGTCTGTTAGCCGTTATGCTTATGGAATTGTGTCGCTCTCACTAGCATTAGGCTGGTTATTTTCTGCTCAAAATCGCTGGGGATACTTAATATTAACTTGGTTTGCTATATTACTCTTTTCATATTCCTTTAACTTTACTATTTGGAATTGGGTGGCGTGATATCAATTATGGGTAGTGCGATAGAGTGTTTTGTAGAGTAATAATTCAGTTGAACCATTCCTTACTCTCAAATTATTGTTGCCATATTTATAAGCAATACCACGCAAGAATTTTTTAGAATAGTCTGCCACAACTTTTTCATTTTCTATAATTTGGGTTCGTAAAGCGTCAAGATTAGAAAGAACAGAATCGCTACGTACCTACTCTAAAAAAACGCTTAACAACAAACGAGTAGCCAGCTATGTAATGAAAAATACTTAGCCTGATATAACATAACAGCAATCTTTTTCTCATAACATAAAGGCGGAAGCTATTACAGTTTGCGCGTAACACGGAAATGCGAAGGCGGAAGCTGTTACAGTTTGCGCGTAACACGGAAATGCGAAGGCGGAAGTTGCTACAGTTTGCGCGTAACACGGAAATGCGAAGGCGGAAGTTGCTACAGTTTGCGCGTAACACGGAAATGCGAAAGCGGAAGTTGATGCAATGAAAACGGAAGCTGTTACTGTGTTGAGAATTGGGATTTAGGCGATCGCTTTGAGAGTTTTTGGTAAGGGCGATCGCCAGGTTAAACTACTTACATAGCTTTTTTACCGCTTAAATCTGTTATTTTATGTCAAAATAACTTTTAGGCAATTCAATAGGGTAATAATAAATACTTAAAATATGTCGTCCTCAATTGATGACCAGGTATTAGAGTTTTACGCTCAACTTTTTGACAGCCTATTCTCAGAGCCTTTCCGTAATAAAATCCCTGAGAAAAGAAAGAGAAACGAAGTTATTCGCCAAGTTGAAACAGCAGCAGATGCAGCCTCTTCCTCTCTAACTCGCTTCTTTTTAAACCAACAATTGAGCGAAGCAGAGGCAGCGTGTATTTTAGTGGGTTTTGCCAAAGTTGATAAATTACTGAAACTAGAAGATATTGCCAACCCCAACATTCCGACGGAAACAATAGTTGAAAACTTACTCAAACATTTGCCTTGTCCCCCAACAGTTGAAGTAAAGCATGGGGCTGTTTATCGTTTAGCACTTTATACCGTAATTCAAGTATTACTAATGGTCGGGCCAGTCATGGCAGAGTGGCAAAACTTAAACTTTTCCAGCACCTTTGAGTTACCCCGTAAAGTCGTTAATCGCTTGAATGAAATTAGCGACCAAATAAACGCTCAAGGTCAGTCAGGACAAGCTGGAGCGGATGAACGCTATGAATTAATGCACCGCGACTATCTTTTGCAACGCTTTCATAAAGTTGAAGCTGGAACAGTGCGGATGACTACAAATTTAGATGTAGATTTGCGTACATTGTTTGTTATGCCTCGTGTTGCAGTGCGTGAATTGACTCAAGAAATAGATGGTGCTGAGATTAATACTTCAATCTCCTTAATGAGTTTAGCCGCAGCACGTCAGCTTTATGAAGAGAGAGATGAGGACAATAATACACCTCTAGAAGAAATCAGTAGTAATGAAGAAAATCAACAAGCTTGTACAGCACTTAAGCAAATAAAAATTTCACCCCGTAATGTAATTGTTGGTTTACCTGGTGCGGGTAAATCAACTTTCTTGGAATGGTTGCAAGTTAAGCTGGCTTCTGTTGAAGAAGAATTAATATTACAAGACCAACAAGCAATTCCTTTACTTTTAAGAGTACGACAACTTGATTTACTTAATTTACCTAAAAGCGCAGCTTTAATTGAAAAAGCAACTGCTAGTAAAGACCGGGCGGCTCTTATGCCTGATGGTTGGATTGAGCGACAAATGCAAGCAGGTCGTGTATTGTTAATGTTAGATGGTCTAGATGAAACAGAACCAGAATTGCGCGATAAATACTTAATGCCCTGGTTATTTGACCTCCTCGAAAAATATCCAAAATGCCATTATTTAATTTCCTCTCGTCCCGTAGGCTATACATTTGGGTTACTTCAACAACAAGAATTTATTGAATGCGATTTATTAGACTTTAATGAAACTCAAATTAGTGAATATACTTGTCACTGGTGTACTGCTGTGCGTTTAGCCAGGAACGAGCCTGAAGCGGAAGCTAAACGAGAAGGTGAACGTGACGGACAGACAATTGTTGCAGGCTTTCAAAGTCATCCTTACATCAGAGATTTAGCTCGTAACCCTTTAATGCTTTCTGCCATTTGCTTAGTTAATTACTTTGAAGGAGGTAATTTACCAGAAGACCGGGCATTACTTTATAGGTTATGTGTTGAAGGATTACTACATAACTGGGATCAGAGAAGAGGCATTCATTCTGAATTTAGTCTTGATGAAAAACTCCGTACTTGTCGTGAAGTTGCGTTGGCAATGCAAATACAAGATGAAGCTGAATGTGATGCTAACAAAGTACAAGAAATTTTTATCAAAGTTTTGCAAGCTCCAGAACGAGCAGCTAAGTTGTTAGAACATATCCGCTATCGTACAGGATTATTATTAGAACGTCGTCCCAGTGTATTTGGCTTTGCTCATTTAACTTTCCAAGAATATTTAGCAGCCAGAGCAGTTCATGAAGGAAATCAAATAGGAGTGAATGTTGAACAGTTGGTAAAAGAACATGATGATGGTCGTTGGAAAGAAGTTATAGCTCTTTACTGTGGTTTAGCTGTTAAACCATCTGTGCGTGATTTAATTGAACAATTAATTTGCCAACCAGATACAGAATCTTTAGCTGAAATTTTAATAGAAGCTTATTTTGCAGGCGGTTTAGAGCTAGTACAAGATGCAAATTTGCGTCAACAAGTTATAGAAAGAGTAGCAATTGCACCAAGTTCATTTGACCACCAACTATTAAATCGTTTTACACAGGAAGAAGTTGTTCCCATTACAAATAATTTACTTGGTTCTATTACCAGTAATTTAACACTCAGTCATTCTCACCAATATCTATTAAATAATCAGCACTTAATCAATATAAAATATCTCATTGATAAATTGCAAACATGGCAGAATATGACTCCTATTCAAGTGTCAGAAATTGTTCACTTACTGCATAGATTTGCTCCTGATGAGACATTAAATGAAATAATCAACATTTCCGATTTATATTCTTTTGAAGGCCCTAATTTTAATAATTCAACTTTTTACTCTACTCAAGCTGAAATTGCTCTTATAGGTTTATCACAAAGAAATTTTGAAGAAGTTCAAGTCACAGAAGTTTTTCAAACAGTTTTGTTTTTTTTAATACAAATACTAACTAAATCAGAAAAATTATCATGGGGAACCGTATCCTCAGTTGACAATCTTTTTACGAAATTAATTGTTTCTAAATCTTTCACTAGGGTGCTAACAAGTCGTGATCTATTCTTGTTGGTAAAAAAAATGTTAATACATCTCAAAACCGTAAAAATGGATAAAGAACCTATAAGTGTAAATGTCCGTCAAGAATCTATAAGTATTAGGCAAAGAGCCATAAAAGCTTTAGAAAATTGGGCAGATGCAGTCGAAGGTATTCAACTCAAGGAAAAAACACCTTCTAACTCAGCACCAACTAAACCTAGAATTAACCGACGTAAATCCAAATAAAGGTAAATTACTGTGAATACAAAAACAAAAATATCTCCGGCTTTTGAACCATTTCTTGCTGACAGTGACGAAGATGATAAACGAGAAGCAATTATTATTTATCAAGCTCCCCCACTGGAAGGTTCACCTTTACGTGGTCGCTTACGAGAACTAAAACGTCGATTAGATCAAGTTAAACAACAGGCTGCATTACAAAAAGCAGTTGAACAAAAAATTATTTCTACTTATCAAGAAGCTAGTCGTGATTTAGGTTATGCAGAAAAACCATTAAGGACTTCTAGTATTGGTACTGGGACATTACCTCTAGCCAATGTCGAAGTTACTCGCAAAACCCTAAAAGCCTTGGCTGAACAACCAGATGTTGTTGCTGTTCTTCCTAACCAAAAAATTCACCTGATTAAACCCCGAAAAATAGAATATTCCGAACTCACTCAGCAAGAAACACAAGATAAATTAACTTGGGGTTTAAAACAATTAGAAATTCCCGCGTTATGGCAAACAACTAAAGGTAACGATATTAATGTCGCAGTTCTAGACACAGGTGTTTACGCTGCTCATTCAGCACTAAAAAACCGAGTTACAGATTTTATTGTAATTGACCCCATAGGAAGACGGATAAAATCAGACCCACCCTATGATTGTGGAGAACATGGAACTCATGTTTGTGGAACTATTGCAGGTGGTCAAACTCCAGAAGGTATTTCTATTGGTGTAGCTCCTGAAGCTAATTTATTAGTTGCAGGTGTCCTCATTGGTGATGCGACTTTGCAAACCTTAATGGAGGGAATTGCTTGGGCTATTGAAAACGGTGCAGATATTATTAATATGTCCCTTGGGTTTAATTATTACGAGCCAATATTTGCGGAAATATTAGAAATTTTAGTCAATCAATATGGCATTTTACCTGTAGTAGCAATTGGCAATGAAAATCACGGTAATAGTAGCTCTCCAGGTAATGTTTACAATGCTTTCTCTGTAGGTGCAGTAGAAAAAATGGAATCTGCTGATGTTGATATTACTTTCTTTAGTAGTGGTGCAAGCTTAGTTTTTCCGGGTCAACCAAACAACTTAGTAACTAAACCTGATGTGGTTGCTCCTGGTGTGCAGATTTATTCATCTATTCCTCCCAGTAAAGGGCCTCATGGTACTTATGAGTATAGTTTCATGAATGGTACTTCAATGGCAACTCCTCATGTTGCAGGTGTAGCCGCTTTATTAATGGCAGCAAATCCAACTGCACCTGCAACTGATATAATAAAAGTACTGAAAGAAACCGCCCGCCATCCTAACGGTAATGACCTTAGACCTTGTAATCGTTGGGGACATGGATTAATTCAGCCTGTTGAAGCCTTGAAAGCTATTACTTCTTAAACATCATCGGGGATAAGCACGATGCAAATGCACGATGCACCCAATTTCAACAAGATTAGTCCTGAGTTTGCGGCTCGGTTAACTAATCTTGAGCCTCAACATAAAGTCCGTTTAATTGTATTGCTTCATACTCAAAACATTGCAGATTTAGCAAACAAGCGACAAACAAAATCTGAACGCCAAGCAGCAATTAAAGCAATAGAAGATTCAGCAAGTCAAGCTTTAGAAAATATAATTGATATTATTGAGCAGTTTGACGGAAAACAATTGCGCGAAAAACCTGACTTACTAGGTTCTATTCCTGTTGAAATTAACGTTGCAGGTGTTAACGCTTTAACTGCTTCGGATGCTGTTAAAGCCGTGATGGAAGATCAATCTATTTACCCAGGACATACAAAAAACTCCTTTCAATCAAAGTGATAAGTAAATCAAAAAATCCTAATTTACTAGGAGTATTGCTAAACAACCTCTTTGTTAATAATGTTCAAGGTCAATGTCAAGCGATCGCCAGTTAAAAAAGAAGCTGAAGCATAAACAACGAAGTGTTGTATAATAGCTTCAGCTTAAAAATTAATTACGCTATTTTAATCCGAAATATCTCGATATTTATGGATTCAATACTACTCAACCGTGACGCTTTTTGCCAAATTTCGAGGCTGGTCAACATCCAAACCGCGACGGGCGGCGATGTGATAAGCCAATAGTTGCAGAGGTACAACTGTAAGTATTGGCGATAGTAATTCATCCACTGATGAAACAGGGAGTAAATCATTAAAGATTTCCGCCGCTTCGCCGTCTTTAACTGGTGTTACACCAATTAACCGAGAATCTCTGGCTTTGGCTTCTTGGGCGTTAGAAATCACCTTTTCATATACACTACCAGGAACTGCGATCGCCACCACCGGAACTTTCGCATCTAATAATGCAATGGGGCCGTGTTTCATTTCCCCAGCCGGATAACCTTCGGCGTGAATATAGCTAATTTCTTTTAATTTCAAAGCCCCTTCTAAAGCAATGGGGAAGTTAATTCCTCTTCCTAAAAAGATGAAATCTTGAGTATCTGCAAAGTCGTGGGCTAGATGTTCGGTTAAACGTTCCTGACTTGCCAAAGTTTCTTCAATTTCTTGAGGAACTTGTCGCAGTCCATTAATAATTTGCTCTATAGTTTCTTTGGGAATTGTTTGACGACGGGCAGCTAAATCTAAGGCTAAAGCATAAAACGCCATCAATTGGGCGATGAATGTTTTCGTTGCTGCAACACCAATTTCTATGCCTGCTAAGGTACTAATAATATTAGTAACCATGTGACCAAGGCTGCTTTCTGGGCGGTTGGTAATGCCTAAAAGTCGCGCTTGATATTTCGCCTCTTGACCTTGGCGGCGTTCTTTTTCCATCGCTAAGGCTGCCAATGTATCAGCCGTTTCACCAGATTGAGTAACACCAATAATTAATGTATTTGGTGTTAGTGGTGATGGTGCATAGCGATATTCCGAAGCGTAGTGTACTTGGGCGGGAATTTCTGCTAATTGTTCTAGCAAGTATTTGCCAACTAAGGCGGCGTGCCAACTTGTACCACAGGCGACAATATGAATTTGTTCTAAATCTGCGTAGATTGATTCAGATAAGCCGAGATTAACTGGTGATGGGTTATTATCGCCCGAATTATGAAAGTAAGCTTCTAAATTAGCTCTCACTACTCCTGGTTGCTCATAAATTTCTTTGAGCATGAAGTGTTTGAATCCCTGCTTTTCTACCATTGTGGGACTCAAGTTGAGCAAGCGGGGTTGTTTTTTCAACCTGTCGCCAGCAAAGTTATATATTTCCACGCCCAATGGTGTCAGGCGGGCAATTTCCCCGTTATCTAACGGTAATACGGCGCGGGTGTAAGCAACGATCGCCGGCGTATCAGAAGCACAGAAAAATTCCCCTTGACCAAATCCAATCACTAAAGGCGCTTGTTGGCGCACAGCAATTAATTCGTCAGGATAGTCAGCCGAAATTATTGCCAGTGCAAATGCCCCATTCAGGTGGTTTACTGCTTGGCGAACGGCTTCTAAAAAGGGCGATGGGGACGAAGGAAGGGAAGGAAATGGGGGATTCTTTAAATATTCGGCTATTAAATGGGGAATTACTTCAGTATCAGTTTCCGAGCGAAACTCATATCCTTTTTGTTTTAATTCTTCTCTTAATTCACGGTAGTTTTCGACAATGCCATTTTGAATCACAGCTACTCGCCCCGTCATATCTAGATGGGGATGGGCGTTATGTTCTTCTGGTTTACCATGAGTTGCCCAGCGAGTGTGACCAATACCAATGGATGACGGGTTTTCTAGTTGTTCTAATTTAGAACGCAGGTTATGTAGTTTACCTTTTGCTTTGATGCAATTAACTTCACCTTCCCAAATTGTGGCTATTCCTGCGGAATCGTAGCCTCTATACTCTAGTTTTTCTAGACCAGACAGTAAAATCTCTGTTGCTGCTTGAGTGCCTATATACCCAACGATTCCACACATTGCTCACACCATTCTGGTTTTAGGATTATTAGATCCAGTATAGTGTTTAGCACAAAGCTGGGGTTTTGTCACAAGTTTTGCGCGTGGGAAATAGGGAATTTCTGGGCTATTTCCTCAAAAAAAAAGGAGCAAGATGCTCCTTCTGCCACTAAGGTATTTTTATGGTTTTTGAAGTTGTACGCTTAAAAGTCACCTAGTAAGGTGGGCAGTACCCACCCTACGATGCTAAAAAAGCTTGCTATGGAGACAGTTAATTTTGAGTCTGATGAGAAATTTGCGATAAATTTCTCAATTCCTCAATAAGCTAGACCCATACTACGAGTTGTTTCAGCGCCCAAGTAAACCCGGATGCTCAAAAAGTCGGTGGGGCAGGCAGTTTCACAACGCTTGCAGCCTACACAGTCCTCTGTGCGGGGTGAGGAGGCAATTTGAGCAGCTTTACAGCCGTCCCAAGGCACCATCTCTAGCACATCAGTAGGGCAGGCGCGAACGCATTGAGTGCAGCCAATACAGGTATCGTAGATTTTTACGGTATGAGACATTGAAAAAAGGCTCCTTTCGAGTTCTCTTCTCTGCGAAAGAATCATAATCAAGGCATAGTTTACCGCAGTGGCTCATCCACAGTAAGTAAAAGGCTACATAACTTTAAACAATGTAATAGGCACTTTTTAAAGTGAAAATTTGCGAAATTTCTCTGTTTCCTTATAAATCAGCTACAAGACGGCAGCGTGTTTACCTCATTTGTCCGCTACGCTCTATGATTGGTGTAAAGATATATGAAGCGAAATTTGTCACAATACAGAGTAATTTGAATTATCTATGATTGTGATTCACTGATGACTATGAATTGACAAACAACTCAATTTTGTAACGAAATTTTAAAGATTGAAAAAAATTTCCGAATTAATGTTTGCAATTAAAAATTATCCATAGTTTCTCCTTTATGCCATTTGAAAATTAGTGGCTTCTTCTACCAGTTCATAGCCGGATGCTAATTTGTCAGTGGCGCGGTCAATTAAATCTAAACCTTGCTGGACTGTTTCAATGAGACTTAACTGTCCGCGCAACTCGGCTGCACCGACGAATCCTTTAGCGTACCAAGTCATGTGTTTGCGGGCTTGACGGACACCGCGATCGCCTTTATATTCCCATAAAGCTTGTAAATGATCTCTGGCGCATTCTAAGCGCTGAATGGGCGTTGGTGGCGCTAAAAGTTCCCCTGTTTTCAAAAAGTGGTCAACTTCGCCTACCAAAAAGGGATAACCCAAAGTGCCGCGCGAACACATCACACCGTCTGCGCCAGTTTCCTCTAAGCATCTCACGGCTGCTTCCACAGAAAATATATCGCCATTGCCAATTACAGGTATCAACAGCACCTCTTTCACACGGGCTATCCATTCCCAACGGGCGTTACCATTGTAACCTTGAGCGCGGGTGCGTCCATGCACAGTAATCATTTTTGCCCCGGCATCTTCCATCCGCTTGGCAAAGTCGAGAATAGTGATTTCCTTGTCATTCCAGCCAATCCGGGTTTTGACAGTGACTGGTACATTAACAGCTTTGACAACTTCGCGTACAATTGCTTCAGCAACTTCCGGCTGACGCAACAGCGAAGAACCACCACCATTTTTGGTAATTTTATTTACCGGACATCCCATATTAATATCAACAGTATCAGCCCCTTCAGCCACAGCTTTAATAGCAGCTTCGGCTAAAAAATCAGGGCGACAGTCAAATAACTGAATGCTAATTGGGCGTTCGTTGGGGTCAACTTCCATGATTTTAGGTAACTGCTTCACATAGTGCAGTCCCGTGGCGTTGACCATTTCTGTATACATCATCGAATCTGGTGCATAGCGACGCACCAGACGACGAAACACCAAATCTGTCACCCCAGATAAAGGCGATTGCAGAACCCGGCTTTTAACTTCAAAAGAGCCGATTTTTAAAGGTTGGGAGAGTCTAGCTTGCAGGCTAGGAGACAGAGTAAGCATATCAACAATTCACAATGCACACTTAATGATATCTTTTTATCCCAGGCGCTTGTTGATGCTAGTAGCGATCGCCCAAGATAATTTTCGGAAGATTAAGCCTGCACTTGGTAGATAAATTATGCCCACTTGCTGCATTAAACTGAGCAAGTCACTTTGACCCCAGTGTTCTACGAGTTGATCATCCACGATGCGATCAATATGAAAGAAGGGGATGATTATTTGTTTGTTTATGGGAGGAATACCTTGTAATTCACCACGATGAGTACCACTAAAAATTCCACGCGTGACTACTCTATCGCCTTCAGCAATCACATCTTCAAACTGATGAATTCCATCAGGGAAAGCAGAACGAAAAACTCCTAGTACAGACTGTATGAATGCTTTCCGATTGAGTGATTCGGTAGCACCTGGGATATGAGCCACAAAATTTGGTGCAAGAAATTCCTGTACTGCTGCTAAATCACCTTCGTCAAAGAACTTATACATTTGCAGTACAATAGATTTGTTTTGTTCAGATGGCATGACCTTTTTATTAATTATGACATTATAAATTGCGAAGGCCTTGATTTAGGTAGTTGGATATAGCCACTTGTAGAACAATCGTGTTAACTGAGGCATTAACAGATAAGTTAATATCCAAACCACAACACCGATAGTAATTACTTGTGCCAGCAACATGGGAAAAGGTGTCAATAAAGGACTGAGTAAACGACTGACAATTGAGATTGTTACAAACACTCCTAACCAAGTCAATAACACCATTTTGTAACGCTTTGGTGGAGATTTTTGAGAGCGTCTAGGCAATTCAAACCAAGTTTCTAAACCAGTGAGAATTTGTACATCCTCCGGTGCTTGAATCAAGGGTTTAGCCCGTTCAATCAACTCCTGGCGCACATCCGACTCTAACCATGCTTGTAGATTCTGGTGGTGATCAAAATGGAGGACAATGATGTATTCTGAATGCACACCTTTTTGGGGTCTGAGAACATTCACTCCCAAGTGTCCTGGAAAAGTCCTGGCTACGGGAATAATACCGCGCATCCATTCCTCATATTCTTCCTCTCGACCTACTTTGATTAAATGAGTAATCACGGCCGTAACATGGTATTCAACATTAAATTGAGCGCTATTCATGCACAAATATAGATAATTGGTATAACCTTTCTCAACACCTTTGCCAATTTATAAGATTGCTTTTAGATATTGATTTTTTTGGTTTCAGGCTTGGCAAAAATAATAAGTCCTAAAAATTACTTCTAACTTTCCCGCAAGGTTTTTTTAATATTATGCTAATAACAAAAAAGTAAATGAGAAAGTTATTCTCATTTACTTTTTAAGTCAAGCTAGATTTTCTCATATTAGCTATTAGATAAGCCCAAAAATCGGCGGTATTCGTCTAGTTGTTTTTGCAGTTGATCTAGCCGATCTAAAAATTTGCCCAGATCACCATTATTACCATTGGTAGGACTATCAGTTGGGCTATCATTTGGAGTTTCTTCATCGGTACTGTTGTAACTCTTAATACTGATACCGTTGTTATAGTAGTGGAACTGAGTTGCAGAACTAGTTGCAGCAGTGTGGTTGGTAAGTTTAGCAGAAGCGTGGATATCTGACAAAGAGCTATTGTCAACCTTGAAAGTGGAATTTGATAGTTGATAATTAGATGATGCGATCGCTTGCTGTTTTATTGAGCTAGTGCTAATTGCAGCATTCTTAGAACTAGTAGTTGCAGCTTGGGTATTATTTCCGGCGGTATCTGTAATGATTTGCCGAACCTGTGCAGGAGTTAAGCTACGGTTAGCACTCAACATCAACGCAACTACTCCAGCTACGTGAGGACTTGCCATAGATGTACCACTGTAAGAAGCATACTGATTATTCGGTACTGTGGAATAGACATCAACTCCTGGGGCTGTAACATAAGCAAGTTGATTTGTTCCAGAGCGATTAGAAAAATTAGCCAAGTTATTGTTTCTATCCACTGCACCCACAGCAATTCCTGTATTTTTGGCGTAACGAGCCGGATAATTTGGTTGAGAACCGCCATCATTACCAGCCGCCATCACCACCACTACGCCTTTACGATTGGCATACTCAATTGCATTTTGCAGAGTCTTGTTAGAAAAACTACCACCTAGGCTGAGGTTGATCACATTAGCGCCATTATTCGCTGCATAATAAATGCCATTAGCGATCGCGCTGTAAGAACCAGAACCAGAGTCATTTAAAACTTTTACTGGCATAATTTTGGCATTATAAGCAATACCAGTTACACCATAATTATTTTTTTCTCCCGCAATAGTTCCAGAAACATGAGTACCGTGGCCGTTTTTGTCTAAGGTGTTGTTATTGTTATCGTTAAAATTCCAACCACGCACATCATCAATATAACCATTGCCATCATCATCTATGCCATTACCAGCAATTTCTTTAGTATTAGTCCAAATATTATTTTTGAGATCATCGTGGTTGTAATCAACCCCAGTATCTATAACCGCAACAACAACACCCTTCCCTGTATACCCATTATTCCAAGCTTCTGGAGCGTTTACAAGGTCAGCCCCCCAGTTATTACCTCCTGAATTGGGAACATCTGCAAAGGTACTTTTACCCGCAGCTTTAGCCACAGCCGCCGCCGCATTGACTAACCCATATCCAGTAGTGGAACTATAGTTTTTAGTAGTTGCTGTACTTGTTTTTGCATTGCTAGTTTGGTAATAACTACTGCTACTAAGATACGAATTAGATTTATTTTCAGTATGAAAAGTATCTGCTGAGGAGAGTAGATGTGAGTTTAGCCCGTTATGAGAAAGTAATGCTTTACTAGTATCATTAATGGGCATAAGTATTTTCTCCGCAAATAAATTTAAAATTCCCTATTTTTGACAGCATTAACTGTTAAAACCTTGACTCTCAGGTTTTAAGCAGTAAATTTACCGTCCTTGCCAATAATTACTATGAAATTAAATGGCAAAATGCTGTTTTTTTTACAAAAAGATATTAAACATAATTTAATGATTGATGTTTGTTTTTAGCTAAAAACAGGTTTGAGTAAGGATTAGACAAAATTATGTTTTTGGAAATCAATAGATAAATGCCGATAAAAAATGATAGTTCGTTGATATTTATCTGACTTTAATTTGAGCTTGTAATTTGGGATAAAAATACTCCAAAGATAATGCTAATACCGTAGAGTACAAACCGATACATTCCTATTAATATATGAGCATTACGCAAAGTATATTTACTCTTACCAGTTGAATCTTGAAAATACCAAAAGATGAGAGATAATGTCATTGCCAGCACAGAACCAAAAATAGCAAAAAAAATCAACCAGTCTAAGTTAATTTTTGCTTCACGAAAAAACCAGCTTTGCAGCAACACCCAAAATATACTAGTAATTCCTAGACAAATTGCTTCCCAAATTGGATTGATTATTGGATTAGCAGGATGTAATTTTTGTATTGTTTCGACAACAATCAAGCCTACTATGCAGAAGAATCCAACAGTTAGGATTGAAAACATAAAATTAATCACAGCTAAATCTGTACTTTATGTAGAGTAGGCAAGTTTAGAGTAATCCTAAAGCTTTGAAACTACGCCGAGTTAATTCAATTCGTTTAGGCGCATCAGCAGTATCTTTCATATAGATATTAGTCGCGAAGAAATAAACGTTATTATTTTGTTCTAAATATCCCACAAACCAGCCAATGTTAGGTTTTACACTAGTTGCCCAACCTGTCTTAGCTCGCAGAATATAATTAGGTGTTTTCTCCAATATCATGATGTCTTGCACTAAATCGAATGTGCGTTGAGAAAAAGGTAATTCTCTACGATAAAGCCGTTGAAGGAATTCAATTTGTTGTTTGGGGGTAATTTGTAAAGGGCCAGATAGCCAAAATTTATCTATTTGTTCTGGTGTGCCAATTTGACGGTTTCCGTAACCAACTTGATTGATGAATTGCTGCATTCTTTCATGTCCAACTCGCCGTGCTAAGACTTGATAAAACCACACGGTTGAGTCTTTATATGCTTGGCGCATATTAGTATCTCGGTTCCAAGTCGGGAATTCTCGCATAATTCCATCCCAAGTCAAAATAGCAATTTCATCTTTAATCACTCCAGTTTCTAATGAAATCAGAGAATTTAAGATTTTGAAGGTCGAAGCAGGAAGAAAGGCTGTGGAATTACGAGAGGCGTTATGTTGGTAAAATTTCTGGTTATTTTGGTCGTAAATTAAAATTGACCCTTCAATATTTAATTCTTTGAAAGCAGCCCCAAGATTAACACTTTGAGCAATCACTGAGGGGTGTTCATTGATTTTTGAGGTTGCAGAGATACCGGGAAGACTGGTAAAAGTTAGCAGTGTGATGATACTGATAATTGTAATTGAGATGATGAATAGCGATCGCTCACTTCGTATCATAACTTTTATCCTGACAAAACTGGTTGATAAACCAGAAATAATACAACAAAAAAAGGGGCTATTCCAGAAAATTTTTTACTAAACTTATTGTGCTGATTAAATCTCCAGCTTACCAATCAACTTCTAACCAAGAATCGTAATATTTGGCAAGTTCTTTAACAAAGTTGAGTTCTTCGCCTGCCAAATTATTAAAAAGTTGACGATAATGCCAACCCCTTTCATAGCGACTCAGCATTTGCTCAGGTGTAAACTGATAAACATCTGCTGTTTGCCAACAAATTGACTCTAAAAAAGGCAAACTTTGAGGTCTAAAGGGTGGATTCATTTATTTTTATAATTCCCTATCCTTAAGGTTATTATTTTCTGGAAAATTGCGGCATAAAAACTCTACAATCCATTGACATAAAGTGATATCTTTAGAAGTCCAATCAGGTACTTGTTCTTCGTCAATACCTATTTTGAGAATTTCTTCAAGAGCTAATACAAGCTCTATCATGTCCCATTCCCAGCAGGGGAGGGATATGATATCTAGAAATTTATCATCTGGATATAACTTCTCAGCCGGAACACGAAAAGCTTTGCCTAACTCTATACGGACACAATTCACTGTTTTTATAGCTAATTCACTCGATAATTTTATATTATGAACAAACTCTTCATTACTTATAGCAGAACGCTGTAAAATCTCATTTAATTTTTTAGAGTTTTTAAATATAAATCTCATAATATTTATGTTATTTTTCTGGTGAATACAGCACTTTATATATAGATATTATTCAATCCCTCACTTAAAATTTCTCTCCAAAAGAGCATAGATATTACACCAACAGTTAGTATCCACAACAGGAATATTAGACTCACAATAGCATTATCAGAAGTTGTATCAAGGCAGGTATGGGGGAATGGTGCGCTTAAAACCGTGGCAGTTGATTATTTTAGCAACACCGATCGCAGCTATTATTATTTTCTTACTGGTTGCCGCAGGTATACAAATCAATGTCTGGGGAATTAACTGGATTTGGGCTGTTTTTACCTTGGCGTTTGTTGGTTGGCGGTGGTTGCTGGTGAAATGGACGCAACCAGCGATTGTGCAAGTAGAAGCGGCGTTAGCAGAATTTCAAGAAGAACTAGAAACGGCAATAGATACAACTACTGCAACGGCGGGAAGTGATGCTACGCAGCAAGCCGAAGCAGCATTACAAAAAATCTTAGAAGCATCAATCAACGATCGCCCAATTTGGGAAGATTGGCAAACTTTTTGGCAACGCTGTCAAGATGTGGTGGTGGCTGTGGCGAATATCTACCATCCCCAAGTGCAGTATCCCCTCCTAAATATCTACGTTCCCCAAGCTTACGGACTCATCAGGGGAACAGTGGATGATTTAGACCAGTGGATGCAGAGATTATCACCTGCTTTAAATCAAGCGACAGTCGGGCAAGCTTATCAAGCTTATGAAGTATATCGCAAGCTAGAACCATCAGCCCGTAAACTTTTGCGGGCTTGGGGCTGGGCGCAATGGTTGTTAAATCCTGTGGCGGCGGTGGCGAACCGGGCGACGAAGGGTTCCAGTAACCGGGCTAATCAGCAGTTGTTGGTGAATTTAGGTCAACTCTTGCGCGAAGCAGCTTTGAGAAATTTATGCCGACAAGCGATCGCCCTTTACGGAGGTATTACACTAGCAAATACAACAGCAGCTATTTCTCCACCAGCTATCCCACAAACTAAAACCCAAACTCTGCGAGAAATCCTCACCCAAGCTGAACCAGTTGAAGAAGTAGAACAAAAACCCATCAGTATTTTACTAGTAGGGCGGACAGGCGCAGGCAAAAGCAGTTTAATTAACACGTTATTTCAAGCTGATCTGGCGGCGGTTGATGTGTTACCCAGTACCGACGAAATTCAAAATTATCATTGGGAAACTCCCAGCGGCGAAAGTCTCACTCTTTGGGATACCCCTGGTTATGAACAAGTGAAGCGGGGAGAACTCCGCCAATTAGTATTAGACTATGCAACTAACGCAGATTTGTTATTGCTGGTGACACCCGCCCTTGATCCGGCTTTACAAATGGATGTGGACTTTTTAGCAGATATGAAAGGGGAAATTGATGATTTACCTGCGATCGCAGTTGTTACCCAAGTAGATAAATTGCGTCCTATCCGCGAATGGGAACCGCCATACAATTGGGAATGGGGAGAAAAGCCAAAGGAAATTTCTATCCGCGAAGCTACCCAATATCGTGCTGAAAAGCTGGGGGAATTTTCTAACTTAGTTATCCCGGTAGTTACTAGCGATCGCAAAACCAAACGTACAGCTTGGAATATAGATATTTTATCTTTGGGATTGATTGAGGCGATCGCACCTGCTAAACAATTACGACTCGCTCGGTTTTTGCGTGACTTAGACTCCCGCACCGTCGCCGCCGCTAAAATTATTGATCACTATACCTTCCAGATGGCGACAACTCAAGGACTAACTTCACTGCTAAAAAGTCCAGTACTGCAATTTATTGCTACTATGTCAACTGGTTCGCCCACCTTGGCATATTTACTAGCAGAGCAAATTCCTGTAGAACAATTACCGATTGTCATTGGTAAACTGCAAATCGCGTATGAACTTTTCTCACTATTAAAAACCGACGATGCCAATAAAATTAACTTTGATTTAATGGCTCTCTGGCCATTATTGTTAGAGAATTCTGCTACACCTGATCGTAATGCTTGGGCGTTTGGTCATTCCCTTGTGGAATACTGGACTCAGAATTTAGCAGTGGAACAACTACGGCAGCGATTTGAGTATTATTTGCAACAAGTTTAATCCATTAGTTGATTGATATTTGAGCTATTAATAATGAACTCCAAATTCAACCAAAAACACGAAATATTTATTCAAGAAAAACTCAGTAGTGGTAGATATCACACTATTGAGGAAATAATTGTCGAAGCATTAGAACTCTTAGAAGAACATGATAAAAAATATGAACAGTGGTTGCAAGCAGCCCGTGATCATGGTGATGTTTCTATTGCAGAGTTAGAAAAAATTGACGGTAAGTTTTTAATAGCACAATTAGAAAGAAAATTACGTAAAGCACTGGAATCTTAAGCATTTAATTATTACCTGTTAATCCATCTCTCACGATTATGGCTAATGCTTTGCGCCTAGGTGAACATTTGTGAGTAATAATGAAATAACTTCTTTTAATGGGATGACTTGATTGATAAAAGTAACACCCTTACCAACCAAGCCATCATAAGGTTAAGTCGACTATGACCTTTATTTAGCTTGCTTGCTGTCGGACATATTGACCATTCAGTCCAGCTTGAATCCAACTCAAGCATTCATATTCCGAATTGAATAATTTGGGGGCGGCAATATTATTCAATATTTCTGGTGGATAATGATCGTAGAAAAATTTGCCCTCTTCTTGAAAGATGATAATTAAATTGTTGCGGAAAATATAACGAGACTTAAAACAATCTTGCTGACTGATAAATTCTAAATTTTCATCAAGATGTTCTTGGGCAATATCAATAATATTCTTAATGCTATTACCGTAGATACCCGCTGGATTTTCTGTTTTGTGAAATCTACTTTTGTTACCAATTTCTGACAACAGCTTATAGGAATAGATTTCGTAAGCATCAGCACTGCCGTAAACAAACGGAATGATGAGATATCCTTGATATGAAACTGAGTTTTCATAAAGAAGACGACTCATCTGAACCTCCTTTGATTAAACTGCTTACACAACGATTGCCCCAATCACAATTCACATTAAAAATTAAGCCATTTCTGTTAGCTATTTTTAAGCATTGTTAATATCCTCTTGGCAGATTTACTCAGAGGTATATAATACTCTTGCGAAAGAAGAGAATTGCTTTAGCTTTATTAAAAATGTCTTGCAATAACTATTATTACTCTTTTTGAAGTGAGTATGAGTTGGATATTTTGTGAAAATCAAAAAATTATCAAAATATTCCTAGAAGGCTTACCACAAACTTAGCTGACTGGGTGGCTGTTCTAGCTGATTCCAAGGTAAAGGCGGAACAGAAACACCACTTTGTTCTAATAGCTTTTGAAAATGACGGGCAGTGTATGGCGATCGCTCTTCTAGAGGACAATGGACAAAGAAATAAACTTTTGTCCCTGCTTGTAACCACTGTTGAATCTGAGTGACCCATTCTGCCATAAACGGCTGATTCTCAGACAATATGGGATGAGAAATGAACCGAATTAAGCTAAAGGGTGCTGTAACGCTAAATTGTACAGGTAATTTAGGTTTACGTCGTTCTGAGTGTAGCTGGGGGTCATCTTCGCCATTGTAAATCGGACGCGAATCTAAGAGTACTCGTCCTACACCGAGATTTTCGAGCAACGCTGTTAATTGACTACTATAAGGTTCTTTGAACCAATCAAAATGTCTCACTTCTAAAGCCAGTGGTGCAGTTTCCCGCGGCCAAGCTACCAAAAAATTAGTTAAATCATCAATTAATGTAGGCGAATAACTTGGTGGTAACTGGACAAACATCGGCCCTAAGCGTTTTCCTAAAGGCTGCATTCCTGCTAAAAATTTCAACGCTGCGGGAATATTCGGCTGAAGTAAACCTGTATGGGTGATGTCTCGCGGTAATTTGAGACAAAATTCAAAACCTGGGGGTGTTTGGGCTATCCAACGGCTGATAGTTTCTTGGTTAGGTACAGCATAAAAGGTAGTATTGCCTTCAACCGTAGTCAAGCGACGACTGTAAAGGCTCAAAAAATCGGTAGCGCGAGTACCTGGGGGATAAAATTCACCCATCCAACCTTTATACGACCAAACTGCACAACCAATAAAAAAGTTCACTGACTAGCCTTGAGTGTTCTTACTTAATTGTAAAGGCTTGTGGATGGTGCGATCGCTCCTTCCATAGGTATCGCTCTGCCGAAGTAGATGTACGACCTTGCCTATAGCCGATTACAATGAATACGCGATGATCGCACTTTCTACAGGAGTATGCAGCAGTGCAGCCGGATTTACTAGGCTTAGAAATTAGCAAGGGAGAACTGAGGCGTTTGACTGGGTTTGACCCAGAAGATGTTTTCCGGCCTTCGGTAATGAAGGACAAAGAAAAGCGACTCGGCTTTTTGGTGAATGAATTGCTGGTAGCCTTAGCACTCACACCAATTATTGTTGGTTTTATTTATGCGTTTATTATTTTGCCAACTATTGGTTCTTCTATTACATTAGGCATCATTTTACTAATTTTAGTACCCCTAGGTGTGATTGTTGGGCGATCGCTCTGGCGCAGGTTTACTTGTCCCAAAGCCCTAACCATGCTTTTAGATGAAGTTGATCAATATCATGCCGTAATTAACGCCATAGATATTCACGACCAATTAGCCACCTCAAATAACTCCATCAACGATAGAGAACAAGTAATTTCTGCCTTACAACTCATTCGAGAAGATTTAGTCCGGGCTTTAAAAACAGAACGAATTTTGCGGGATAATAAAAAACTATTGGCAAATAATCAAGAATTATTTGTGAATAATTTAGCAAATCTGCAAGCATTACAAGTCAGTACACAAGCTGGCGAATATGCTCAACTACTCAATCAATCATTGCAGATTGCTCTTGATGTGCAAGCCGAAATTAGAAAATTGCAAAAGCCTTGACCGTAACTGTTAGACGAAAAGTAAAGAGCCACTGATTAGTAATCATAGAATATTTATCATCGGCTGACGATGCGGAAGATTTTTTTCAGCGGCTCTTGCTTCATCACTTCAGTTGGATAATTTAAATCCCCGCACCATCGAGAAATTCTTGAATTGCTTTATCTCTGAGACTACATAAAGGAGCTTCTGGTTTTGGTTCAGGCTCTTGGATGGCTCCTACACCTACCAATACAGGAGTTTTAGCCGCAGGTTGTAGTTGTTGTATAGTTTGGATTTGTTGTTCTAAGGCTTCAATGCGATCGACTAAAGCGCGAATTACTTCGGCCTCCGAGTCGGGTAAGTTGCTGTGTTCTAGAGGTGCGACTCGCACTCCCGAACGATAGACAATCCGACCGGGAATGCCAACCACTGTACAATCAGAAGGCACATCTCTAAGAACGACTGAACCAGCGCCAATACGGACGTTATTCCCAACTTGAATATTACCTAGTACCTTTGCACCAGCACCGACTACAACATTTTCACCGACTGTAGGATGGCGTTTACCGCTTTGTTTACCAGTTCCGCCCAAAGTGACACCTTGATAAATCAAAGCATAATCACCTATGATTGCAGTCTCACCAATTACCACACCCATCCCGTGGTCAATAAATACGCCTTGACCAATAGTTGCGCCTGGGTGAATTTCGATACCAGTTAAAAATCGAGATAGGTGAGAAATAAAGCGGGGGAAAAAGGGAAGACCAAAATGATGTAGCCAATGCGCCAGTCGATGGAAAAGTAGGGCTTGCAAGCCAGGGTAACAAACCAAGACCTCTAGCCAGTTACGGGCGGCTGGGTCACGTTCAAAAATGATGCGAAAATCGGCACGTAAAGTAGATAGCACGCAGTAGTACCCTCGGAAAGCAAAACGAGCTACCATACCATATTATCTTTTTCAGTGCTTACTTGATAAAGTGATGAGTCACCGAAGTTTGCTCAACGGGGGGAACCCGCGCACGCAAGTTCTCTCCGCACGCAAATTCTCGCTGAGTGTTGAGTCAGTGATTTCTTTCCCACTGCCCACTCCCGATTTACTCAGCGCTGGAATCTCCCCATTCTTTAATAGCTGAAAATACTGATGAATAATCATCATTAGCAAATGACATTTTCATAGCTGTATACAAAATGTGTCGTACAGACTCAATGCTGCCAAGATCTAAACCTAAAGCTTTAGCTTCTGAGATGAACAAATCTGTATCTTTGAGTAAATGTTTGGTGGGAAAATTAGGGTCAGCATAGTTTTCCTCTAACATTCGTTGCAGCTTTTTATCAAAAGTAGGTGCATAAAGAGAACTTGCGCGTAAAACTTGCATAAAAGACTCGATATTGACACCTTGACGCTGCAAAAAAGCCAGACTCAGAGCAAAACTGGTAGTCATAGAAGCAATTAATTGATTAAGGGCTAATTTTAACGCCGCCGCCGTCCCTACTGGCCCTACAAGTAAAGGTTCTGAACCAAAATTTTTGAGTAATTGTAAATGGTTTTGGTATTGTGATTGTGTTGCGCCTACCATGACAATTAACTGACCGCTTTTTGCTTCTGGGATGCTTCCTAATACAGGTGCTTCTAAATATTCACCGCCACCACCAACGACAGTATCTCGAATTTCTTGACTTTCTGTGGGTGTAATTGTCCCCATTTGGATGATTGTGCGTCCTTCTAGGGTGCGCCAAGCAGTATCTGAAAGCAAGACTTGATAAATGGCTGCGGCGTTGGTAAGCATCAAAATAATGCAATCAGCCGCACGAATGGCGTGACGGGGTTGTGTGACAATTTCTGCGCCAGCGGCTTGTAATGGTGCTAATTTTTCTGGGGTGCGATTGTAAGCAACTACTTGTATATCGGCTGCTAACAACCTTTGAGCCATTGGTTGTCCCATCAGTCCAGTTCCCAGAAATGCCACCTTCATTTTTCACGTTCCTTTGATAAAGCTTAGGCGTTGGCGTAGCCTCTCGTAGAGAAGCCTGTCGTAGACATCGCGTTTTCATCGTTTGATTGTAATTGGCTGGCGAGTTGTCATTTGAGATTTAAGATGCCATCCTAAATCTCAAATTTACTCAAGACTGCTGAGGAATCAGCCGCCAGCAGCAAAAGTTACCATAATGACAACAGAAAGTAATATACCGGGTGTAAGTAGCATGATTAGCATCAACAGGTCATGAGTATTCATAGGTATTTGTTGCTTTTCTAAACACATGATTTCGCAGTAATCAATAGTAATGCTAGTCCATATAACAGTGATGCTGCCGACTTACAGAGAGTTTTAACTTTTTACCTTTACTTTTACTTTGGCACAATTAATCCTTTTAGGGGTTGATAATTTTCATGATCTTGGAGTCCTTTACTTTGGACTAAAACCCCAAAGCCGCCTAATCCTGTGGGATCGATAAGTTTATGCAGTGATTCTCGTCTTGACAACAATTGAGCAATGGATATGTCTTGATGAGAAAGAGAGGCTATTCTTTCTCCCAAACCCAACGCCATCAAAAATAAACCTTGTTGGGTAAAGCCAATTTTGGTTAAACCACACTGCTCACCCCAAAGTTCCAAGGCGGTAAAGTCAACATGGGCGGTGATATCTTGTCGCCCAATATTGATATAGGGGTTGTTATGGTAGCGATGCTGGTAGTAGCACTGTAGGGTTCCTTGCGATCGCCTGGGGTTATAGTAGCGATGGGCAGGATAGCCATAATCAACTGTTACCACATACCCGCGCTGCAAGCGGTCTGCTACTATACTCAACCAATCTAAAGCGGCTAGGTTAATTTCGCTGCGGTAGCCATCTGGGTAGATATTTGCAGATAAATCGATATTAATCAAATCAAAATATTTGATGAAATGGGGTGTAGAAATTTCCCCGATTATTTCTCCAAATTCCCCTGCAAGCAGCAGGTAATTTTCATCTTCTTCTGCCAAAGATGTTGAGGTGACATAAATTTCTTGTAGTTTCCCAGCTTGTAAAATAAACTGATTTACTGGGAAAGCATCTACTAATTCGTTAGAAAAAAAACAGCCATTTATGGAGTTGCTGGGTATATCTGCTAAATTGCACCAACGCACCGAGTAATTTTGTAAACGTTGCTGTTGTTCTCGCTGCAATTCGGGAGATTTTTCAATAATTACATAATCTAATGCTGGGAAAAAATCAGGATAATGTAGTTGATAATAATTGAGGATATGCAAAGCGAGTAATCCTTGACCTGCTCCCATTTCTACCAAAGAAAATGGTTGTGGTTGTCCTAAAATTTCCCACATTTGCACAAATTGTTCTGCTAGTAACTCACCAAAGTCAGCGCCGAGACTAGCAGATGTGAAAAAATCACCGCCTTTAAACCCAATATTTACAACTTTGCTGGAATAATAGCCGTGTTCAGGGTGATATAACACCGTGTTCATATATTCGGCAAAGGTGATTCGCTTTTGGGGGGTATTAGTAATGCGATCGCTAATGACCGTACACAATGCGGGGTTAGAATTCATAGATAAGTTTTATAGTGTGCTTTCACTGTGATCGCTAGACAATAATTTCAGAAAGTCGGCAATAAATCATACATTGAGCAAAACAAGATAAATTTGGGAATACTCATAGTGTTTCGCACCGATTGCTTTGGTTAGGCTCACGCTATGAGAGCATTAAAGATCATTTTTCTGGGACTTGGTTATGTTTTGTGTGTTTGTTTGGTATTGATTTCAGTATCGACAGGATATGCAACAACATCAGCATCAGTTGATACTTTACGACAACAGCAGCAACAAATTAATCAAGAACGCCAGAATGTGATTCAGGAACGCGATCGCT
The DNA here is from genome assembly GCF_002897135.1 of Nostoc cycadae WK-1. Lineage (NCBI taxonomy): Bacteria > Bacillati > Cyanobacteriota > Cyanophyceae > Nostocales > Nostocaceae > Nostoc > Nostoc cycadae. The sequence goes on from NZ_DF978425.1 coordinate 345,560, forward strand.
TGACTAATTTGCAAAATGCTGCCCAAAATCGCTTAACTGGCATCAACAAAAATCTCAACACCACAAATAATCAAATTCAAGATAGTGAATCGCGGTTAACCCAAGCCACCCAACGCTTGCAAAAGCTAGAAGCTGATTTAGCCATAGCGCAACGTACTTATGAAGAACGACAAGTCGCCACAGTAGCGAGGTTGCGTTATCTCCAGCGATCGCACGCTAGTCTAGGATGGGCGGTTTTAATGCAAAGCCAAAATATTAGTGACTTTATTAGCCGCCGTCATCAATTAAAGTTAGTGTATCAGGCAGACCAAAAAATTCTAGCCAAACTCAACGACCAAGCACTGCAAATCACTCAGCAGAAAACAGACGTAGAACAACAAAAAAATGAAATTGCTTTGATTCGCCAGCAATTACTTGCCCAAAAAGCTGATTATCAAACTCAGGCGCAGTCGCAATCAGAATTAATTCAACGCTTAAATAGCGATCGCCTCGCCTTAGAAGCAGCAGAAAATCAATTAGAACGAGATTCCCATAATCTGGAAAGCTTGATTGAAGAAAAAGTCGCCGCTTTAGAAGGACGCAGCAAAACTAACAGCCGCAACAGCATTATCATTCGCGGTACGGGAATGTTTGCTTATCCTAGCAATGCACCCACTAGCAGCCGCTTTGGCTGGCGAGTACACCCGATTCTTGGCTATCGGCGCTTTCATGCAGGCTTGGATTTTGCAGCTAGTTATGGTAGTACCATTCGCGCCGCCGATTCGGGAACTGTAATTTTTGCTGGGTGGTATGGTGGCTATGGTAGAGCCGTAATTATCGATCACGGTAACGGATTGACGACACTCTACGGACACACCAGCGAATTATTTGTTTCGGAGGGACAAGGGGTACAACGAGGACAAGCGATCGCGGCTGTTGGTTCTACTGGCTTCTCTACCGGGCCGCACCTGCATTTTGAAGTACGTCGTCATGGTACACCCGTTAATCCGGCTGATTATCTTTAAGTGATCGGCAAATTTGATCACAGCTATGCTATAATGCAAAAGACTAAGGGCGTGTGGCTCAGTGGATAGAGCAACAGATTCCGGTTCTGTGGGTCGGGGGTTCAAATCCCTCCACGCTCGTTTTTTGAGAATTCTGCTTTAATCATTTTCAATGATGGGGCAAATCGTTGAATGAGAACTATCAGGTTTGATTTCCCAACCTGATAATAAGCCTGATAATTCTTGTCTTAAAATTAGTAGTTGTCGAATTTGTTCATCAATAGCTTTTACTTTGTCTTCTAATTTAACTTTGATATGTTCACAAGGTAATTTACCGCTATCATGAACATTTAAAAATTCTTTAATTTCTGACAAACTTAAGCCTAAGCTTTGAGCGCGTTTAATAAAGTGCAGTCGCTCCAAAACATCAGAGTTAAATAATCTAAATCCACCTTCTGTTCTACCTGATGATTTAAGTAGACCAAGTTCTTCATAGTAGCGAATAGTTTTTATTGGTACGCCACTTTCTTTAGCAATTACACCAATTTGTTTTGCTTCTGCTTGGGCTAACATAATTACCAAACTTTTTGTGAGATATAGTTAATAATCTTATCTTAAAATCTCCATTGAACTGGAGAGTCAACAAAATCTCAAATCTAAAATGGTGTAAGCAAATGGTTCACCCGATTGGGTGAATGCGATCGCCCCATCAAGAACTAACCTGAAATAAGACTATGTTTTGCGTCTGTTAGCACTCATGTTTACAGAAGCGAAATTGTTGCTATAGCTACCATCTCTTGCAAAATTATGCCAGTTGCTTGGGTATCAAAGGGTGAAAGAGTGGATGAAGCCTTAAAATTACTACGTAAACTAGAATTTCCGTCCGAGACTATTACTTTGTTGGAAAAAATTGCAGCCATTTTACCAGGGATGATTTTTCAATTCCGACAACAGGCGGATGGTTCCCCGGTTGTTTTATACGTCAGTTCAGGTTGTCGAGCTTTGTCGGAGTTAGAACCAGAAGTAATCCAAGCAGACTGGCAAATTTTATACCAATTAATCCATCCCCAGGACAGAAGCAAGTTTACCAAATCTCTACTGATTGCTTTTGATACGCTTAACCCTTGGCATTGGGAAGTTCGCATCATCACACCCAGTGGGAAACTCAAGTGGATTCAAGGCGCTTGCCAATTAGAAGCACAGGCCAATGGCGATATTCTGTGTAACGGATTAGTTATAGATATTACTAATAGAAAACAAACAGAAGCAAATTTACGAGCTAGTGAGGCGAGGTATCAAGCAATTTTGGCGGCTATTCCTGATTTAATGTTTCGCTTGAGCCGTGATGGCGAATATCTTGATTTGAAAGGTGATGATATCAGTCTCACGCTGACAAAAGAAGAGATAGTTGGTAAAAATATGCGCGATTTATTACCAAGTGACTTAGCTTTAATTGGTCAAGAAACCATTGCGAAAACTTTAGATGCAGGAACGTTGCAAACTTGCGAATATCAATTACCCACGCCTCTGGGAATCCGAGATTATGAGGCGCGGTTAGTAGTCAGCGGTGCTGATGAAGTATTAGCTATTGTCAGGGATATTACAGAACGTAAACAAGCAGAAACTTCGCTACGCAATTTGGCACAAAAGTTTGCTAAAGCTTTTAGTTGTAGTCCTGACCCAATTAGTATTACTACCCTCAAAGAAGGACGCTTCATCGAAATTAATGATAGTTTTATGCAGCTATCAGGTTATGAACAGGATGAAGTAATTAACAATACTGCTTTTGAATTAAAAATTTGGGTAAATGAAGGCGATCGCACGCAATTATTACAAGATTTACAGACCAAGGGCGCAATTCGCAACTTAGAATTTGCTTTTCGGCGCAAGTCTGGGGAGGTACTCACAACCCTGCTTTCCGCAGATGTGATTGATTTAGATGGCGTACCGTGTATTTTAGCCATTAACCACGATATAACCGCCCGTAAGCAAGCAGAAGCGCAAATCCGCTTGACTGCACAGCGCGATCGCTTGTTGACAGAAACTCTAGTCCGAATTCGGTCTTCCCTGGATTTAGAACAAATTCTGCAAACGACTGTATCGGAAGTCCGGCAATTTTTGCAAGCTGATCGCGTTTTTATTGGGTTGAATAATTACGAGTTAAAAGTCAAAACGGTAGCTGAATCAGTAGATCCTCAATATCCATCAGTACTAGGTTGGACACCAGAGGATAAAAGTTATCTGCAAGAATTGAAAACTATTTTTTCCACTCACCGCGTGCGTGTAGTGGAAGATGTCAGTCAAATAAGCGTATCACCGAAATTACAAGCACATTATCAACAATTTCAGACCAGGGCGACTTTGGCCGTACCCATTATGTTAGGCGAAGAATTATTTGGTGCATTAGTCGCCAATCAATGTTCTGCGCCCCGTCAATGGCAAGCTATAGAAATAGATTTACTCCAGCAATTATCCGAACAGTTAGCGATCGCCATTCAGCAAGCTCAACTCTACCAAGAACTTGCAGAACTCAACACCAATCTAGAACGCCAAGTAGAAGAACGTACCGCCCAACTGCAACAAAAAATGCAGGAATTAGAAAAACTGCAACAAGTCAAAGATGTGGTACTGCATACAGTCGCCCATGATTTGCGCACTACAGTCATGGGTAACTTGATGGTACTGAAGAATTTACGGGAGAATAGCGGAGTAGAAAGTCAAGAAGCAGGGGAGATTTCTCCTTGTTCCGGTTCCTCTTCCTCTATCCCTGTACCTAGTTCGATCATGGAGAGGATGATTCAAGGGAACGATCGCCAACTAGCAATGATTAACTCTTTGTTAGAAATTCACTGCTGTATGGAACAAGGTGTTACCCTAAATCCTCAGCAGGTAAAGTTAAACACACTTTTAGAACAAATCATTCCTAACTTACAACCACTGTTGTGGCAAAATCAGGCAACACTAGAGAACTTAGTCAACGAAGATTTGCCATTAGTCATGGCAGATCCTATGCAGTTACAAACAGTGTTGTTCACTTTATTGATTTATAGCTTGCAACATAATCCTCCAGGATTGAAATTTTCGCTCACAGCCACCGTTGTGGAAAAAATGATGCGGATTCAACTTGAACATAACGGTGTCACAATGAGTAAATTAGATGGCGATCGCCTCTTTGATTTATACGTGCGAGAACCCCAAGCACCTTGTTCCACAATTTTAGGTTTGAAAATGTATCTATGTCGGCAAATTATTCAAGCCCACGGTGGTGACATTGGTGTGATTAGTAACCGCAAACGCGGATTAACATTTTGGTTTACATTGTCTGTAGCCAATTAGTCGTCAAAATGTACCCATAATTCACCATAATAATTACGAGGGTGTGCTGACATCTGGAAAATAGAAAAACACCTGCGATGGTATGGTCAAAGTTGGTAAGACACTAATGGCTAACTTATTGCAAAAATTCGGAACCTGGTGGAAACAAGCTTTTTCTGCACCAAAAATAGATATAATCACTGCTGAATATCAATCCTGGCGCAGTCAATTTTTATGGCAAAGACTACGCTTGTGGTTATGGCTGGCATTTATTTGTTTATTAACTTTTACAGTCCGCGATATTTATGACTTATTTTTTTCTTTAAAGGAGTTGGCGCAGCTACCAAGAATCCTGAGAATTCAAGGGCTGGCGATTAACGTTTCTATGTTGCTGAGTTTATTTACTTGCTTTAGTTTACATAAAACTCGCTTCGGTCATCGTCACCCAGGAAGATTATTTTTAGGCACATCTTGGTCGGTTAGCTTTGCGACTCAATTATTTGCTACTATTAAAGGTTTTGCCTTACCTGATATTATTGGTTGGTCGCTACTATTTCTCAGTCAAGCGATATTTATGCCAGTCCGCTGGCCTCTCCACTTAATATCTCAAGTAAGTATTCTAGCTTATTATTTTATTGTGAATACTACCTTGGGTTTAAAAACACTTAAACCAGAACATCCAGAACTATATAATGTGACATTTATTTTATATATATTTTGGTTTTGTGTTATCTGCGATTTAGGAGTTTATTTATACGATCGCCTCCAACGTTCTGAGTTTTATACCCGCAAAGAATTAGAATCAGCTAATAGAAAATTAGTGGTAGCAGAAGCAAAGTATCGCAGTATTTTTGAAAATGCCATTGAAGGGATTTTTCAAAGCAGTCCTGATGGTCGTTACATTACAGCTAATCCAGCACTCGCCAAAATTTATGGCTATTTATCGTCAGAAGAAGTCACAGCAAATTTTACAGATATTGAAAATCAATTATATGTTGACCCCACCCGTCGGGCTGATTTTGTCCGTTTAATTGAAAAATACGGAATTATCTCGGAGTTTGAATCACAAATTTATCGCCAAGATGGGAGTATTGTTTGGATTTCTGAAAAAGCTTATGCGGTGCGTGACTCAGCCGGAAAACTGCTTTATTATGAAGGACTAATTGAAGATATTACCCAACGCAAAAAAGCCGAGGAAGCACTACAAGAACAATTAGATTTTTTACAAGTTTTAATTGATACAATTCCCACTCCGGTTTTTTATAAAAATCCTCAAGGGTTGTATCTGGGTTGTAACAAAGCTTTTGAAACAGTCCTTGGTTTAGGTAAAGAACAAATTCTCGGTAAGTCGGATTATGACCTTGCACCAAAAGAACTTGCTGACCAATACTATCACGCAGATATGACACTGTTAGAGCAGCAACAAGTGCAAACTTACGAAAGCTTTTTAGTGTTTGCTGATCAAACCAAACATGATGTCATATTTTATAAAGCAACTTTTTCTAAAGTAGATGGTTCCTTGGGTGGTTTGGTAGGCGTAATTTTAGATATTAGCGAACTCCAAGCTGCACTGCGCGATCGCCAGCGTACCGAAGAAGCACTGCGAGTCTTTTTCCATGCAGTTTCTCACGACTTACGTAACCCAGTGTTAGGTAGTTTGATGGTGCTGCGGAATTTGCTAGAGAATCAGGGAGTCGGCAATGATTTTATTTCTATGCCACGTTCCACTTTAGAACGGATGGTGCAAAGTAGCGATCGCCAATTGAATTTGATTAATTCGTTAATGGAAGCCCATGTAAATGAAGTCCAAGGGTTAGTGTTGCAACGAAAACCCCTGCAATTATATATGGTTGTTGTCGATGCGATCGCTGATTTAGAACCTATGCTGCAAAAAAATCAAACCAATCTGATCAATCTTGTTACCGCAGACTTACCATTAATCAACGCCGACTCAACGCAACTATGGCGGGTGTTTTCTAACTTAATTGGCAATGCCATCAAACATAATCTACCAGGATTACAAATTACAATCAACGCCATAGTTGAGGGTGAAAAAATTTATTGTACCGTCAATGATAACGGTGTTGGCATTAGCCCCGAACAAAGCCAAAGAATGTTTGATTTATATTTCCGAGGCAAGAATAACTCTTATTCTTTAGGTTTAGGTTTGGGATTATATCTGTGTAAACAAATTGTTCAAGCTCATGGTGGCGAAATCGGCGTACAAAGCGCATTGGCAACAGGCTCAACATTTTGGTTTACACTACCAATTAGCTGATTATTTAAATTAATGATGCAATGATGTTGATGCCCATAGCCAGAATACTAGTATTAAAAAAGAAGGATATCACTCCATGTATCAAAGCCAAGCGTCTCATAGAACGTGAAGTTGTCTGAATATCAGAAACTTGGCTAGTCATCCCAATTACAAAGGAAAAATATAAAAAGTCCCAGTAGTCAGGGTCACGGTCATCAGGAAAATCCAGTCCTCCAGCTTTTTGATAAATATTATCATTGCTAACATTGTGATAATAATTATGTGCATATTGCAGTGCAAATAGTGTATGCACTAGTAACCAAGAACTAACAATTGTGATTACTGAAAGGATAATATGTAACATTAATACAGTTGAGGAAATACCTGTTTTATCACTGAGCAAAAATCCTATAGCTAAAACACTCACACAAGCAGCAATAATTATCAGTGTAAAAATTCCTATGCGGCCTTCGTATTCATGCTGGGCATAACGCTGCATCTTATTTGGAGTCGCTTTTACCATCTTTGCTAAAGTCAAGCTTAAGAAACAGCCAGTTCCCACATTCCAGACGCAAAGAATTCGAGTAGCTAGATGTAGCCAACTTGGTAATAACAATGAGATTATTACAGAAATCCCGGCAGAAATTAGCAGTCGGGGTCGAGCATCAAAATTTTTAAACAACTTCTTTCAGAAAAATAAACTTTAATTCACTCTACGCCCTAAGAATTATATATGCGATCGCCATCCTAAATTCTCCTGAAAGGCGATCGCACCAGTTCTACCTATTTGCTTTACTAAAAACTCGATAGTACAGCCATGTACTAGCCTCCTTGAAGGGAAATAGCAAATAAGTCAGAGGATTAATTGTCACAACAATATTGCGGAAATCTCGGACTGCTAAAAATAGAATGAATTGCGCCACTTGGTTAGCTGACATTACGCCATAGGGATTAAGTTGACTTTTAAACGGGCCGAGAATTAACTTGCGAATAATGCAATTACCTTCTAGGCGTTTAAGAGTCACGATATTACCCAAGGTGCGTTTACTCAGTTCATACAGTGGACTCAGTGCTGGTGATACCTCAGCCTCAGAAGTATTCACCCAAATTTCTTTTGTGGCTTTGTCTTGTGGCCCTGTCACCGTTGTCAAAAATACATCCATTAAGCGTAACGCCGAAAAGGTATTAACCTCATAAGATGAATTGATGGCTTGGGGTGTGCGATCGCCATAGACATTCACACCATGATTGATAATCAAAATATCTGCTTTTGCTAAAGTATCTCGCAGTTGTACTTCATTCCCCAATTCCCAAGTCAGCGCCATTACCTTTGTTTGGGTGGCTAACTTCTCTGGATTTGTCGTGATGGCTAGAACTTTTGCATTGCGTTTGAGAAGTTCCCCCGTTAATGCTTGTCCTAAAGTCCCAGACGCACCAGTGATGGCGATAGTTTTACCTTTGAGAGAAAGTCCAGTACCGAGAATTTTATCTACAAGCGGAAACACCCCGCTGTAATAGGCGTTAACATCATCAAAATGATGTCGCCAATGGTAAGCACGATTCACCCACAAAGTTGAAGGAATTATTTCTAAAGGGCCGGGTAAATGGTTGTAGTCGGTATCAATTTTTCCTTGGAAATACCGCAACGATGCACCATACAAAAAGGTGTAAGCATACGCTACCCCTAACCATAACCCCCATTGGTGGCCTAATAAAGCAGCGATCGTCAAGATGACTACTAAAAGAATCGACTCTACAATGTCGTGATAAAGCTGGGACTCTTGATAAAGTTTGAGAGAAACTACCGATAAATCTCGGCGATATGCCGCATGATGTTTGTTATGCCATTTAGCCAACCAACTAACTTGGTGACACAAAGCATGGTAAATATCCCTGATTACCTCAGCCAGCAACAGCGAAAAAACTCCCCAAGCCACGAACTGCAAACAAGTATTTACCAGCGGCCAATTTATTTGTATATTAGCTTCAATTCCCATCCAGCTTTGGGCTAACATCTTGATCATATTTATCAGTACGTCATTATCTTAAACAATCTTTATATTCTGACAAGATTAGCAAACTTGATACCGTGAGTTGAAAATTTTGAAACTTAATCTGCAAAAAGTGAAGCAGGCTAATATTTACACGTGTGTATCATCAGCCTGCGATTAATTAATATTGTTATACAGCAGATTCTAGGTGAAGGAGGCACAGATTTTGAGAACAAAGCAATATACCAAAAGGTTTTCTGCTGTAAGTTTACTTACCCAAAGGTATTCTATTGGAAAAAATTGCTACGCTTCAACTTATCACCTCTTTAACTCCTATCCACCCAGTTATTTTTCTGCGTTGACTGACATAACTTATAACTTGAATATTTTCTTGAAGCTCAGGTTTATTAGGTACTTCTTCTTTGATAACTTCTGCAAACCAACTCGAATGCTCACCACTGAATACAGGCATATCTTGCCAGCAGTGGCGGCAAAACCAAGTAATTTCAGAACCGTGTAAATGTCTTAAAAGTACATCAGAGCAACAAGGACAGTAATTCATATTTTTCTACAATTAAATTGATATAAAGAGGTTTTAAAAATTAAGTCAGCTAGTTGAGCAACCTGTTGTCATTCAAAAACTGTCTATACTTACGAGGATAGTTAGGAAATATGAGAAAGTTGTGAAGATAATAATATTAATCAATCTTTCGTAATATTTATACAATATTACTTACGTAATAACCCTAGGTAGCCCCAAATAAAATTTACAACTACTGTCAATAAAGTATTTAGTACTACTAAAATTTATACGGATAAATTTGTGAAGAGAAGGTATAGATGACAAGGGACAAATGACTAATGACAATCTCAACCAGAGAATTTGCAACTTGAATGCACACAAACTTATCGAGCTTGTTCTTAAAAACTAGAACAAGCTCGATAGCCTCATATTTGTAATGAATTTAATTGAACTATCTTCTGGTATTAGAGCGATTCCCTTCAGGAGGATGAGCAGGAACACCCAAGGCA
>NZ_DF978425.1:359217-366438 GCF_002897135.1 Nostoc cycadae WK-1
TTATCATTTTTTTAGTGAAATGGTATTACATCTGAATAGACACCGAATGCGTCACAGTGCCAAATATCCACAATTGCACCTGCAAGGGGTATACAGCCACTACCTCCAATTTGAGAAATATGCAGCTTTAATTGGAGGGGTACGCCTGCTTTGACCGAACCATCCGCCGGATCAGCGCGAATATCAGAGCGATTGAGCTTTTCATCAACAAAATAAGGCCCTTCAGTTTGCTGTGGACTAACGACACATCCAGGCAAATTAGCAGAATTAACCGTAGATGGATATGGGAGTAGCTACACTTACTTGTTGCTGTGGAGAGATAGACTTTTTCGGCATACATCCCACTACAAATATTGCAGTTCCACCTGCCCTAAATAAACCCAGTGCTTCTCTGCGACTTAATAGGCGATTATTGATGTTCATCAGGTCTAATTATTTGGTGTTACTTAATCAGTCAGATTTACATACAAATATTTGTTGTTCACATTGGGTATTAGCAGTTGTGTAACCTAACAACTAAAATCTAATTCCTTGATTTTTCTTCTGGCTATTTAAGTCTTGATGATTATGATTTGTGTTCTGAGAATTCACTTGGGGATGACGCTTTTTCTGCTGTGGACGGGCTTGTTGATGTTTAATTTGTGGTTTTTTATTAGGACTTAGTTGCTCGGCAATTTGTGTGTGGCGATGAGAAGAAGTTTCGGCATTTGCCTGATTATTTCCCACAAAACCAAATGTGCCAATCATAAAGGGAATTGCTGCGACAGTTAATAATCTACGGATATTCATCACAGTTAACCTCGAAAATTTATGTTGCTGACATTGATGATTAAGCCACTTTAAAATTACAGATAGCCTATTTTATAAATTACATTTTTGTAATTTGATCAAAGAATACACAAGAGGTTATTGAAAAAGAGCGATCGCAATTTTTGACTATGAAAAAATGCTCTAAATTACAGATTTGTAATTTAAGTTACAAGATAACAAACCTATAATGAAACAATCAGTGAACTAGTGAAAGCTTGTGAATGTTCTGTTTGTCGAAGATGAAGCAAAAATTGCTAACTTCGTCCGGGCTGGACTGAAGGAACAGGGATTTGTCGTAGACTATTGCGACAACGGTGATGATGGATATCTGCGAGCAATGGATAACGAATATGATGCCATTATTCTGGACATTATGGTGCCGGGAAAAGATGGTTTATCGATTCTCAAACAACTGCGTCGGGAAGGGCGGAATGCTCCGGTAATTTTGTTAACGGCTCGTAATGAACTAGACGATCGCCTCGCTGGTTTAAACTTGGGAGCCGATGATTACATTGCTAAACCCTTTTTTGTGGAAGAATTAGCGGCGCGGATTCATGCGGTGGTGCGTCGGAGTGTAGGCGATCGCCAAAATTTGCTGGCGGTTGGGTCAATTAAACTTGATCGCATCACGCGGGAAGTTACCTGCAATCAACGCGCTATAGAACTTACTAGCCGTGAGTTTAATTTACTGGAATATCTGATGCGCTCTCCCGGTCGAGTTTTCACCCGTACCCAAATCTTAGAACATATTTGGGGCTATGATTTTAACCCTAATACTAACGTTGTGGATGTCTGCATTCAGCGCATTCGCAAAAAAATTGACCCGATTGACGAAACAAATTGGATTGAAAGCATTCGCGGCGTTGGCTATCGGTTTCGCAAACCAGACAATCAATCGTGAAACAACTGCGATCGTTTCGACTCCGCATTGCGCTGTTATCTGCGACTCTAGCTGGCACTACATTAGTCGGTTTTGGTGCAGTATCCTGGTTTCAGATTTACAATGCCAAAATTAGCCGCTTAGATGCAGAACTGTTAAATCAGTTACTCCGCGCCAACCGTCCCCCAGAGACAGGAAAATTACCTCCGCGCCCAGAACTATTACCTTCTGACTTTGGAACAAATTCAAAAACCCCCATCGCCTTACTGATACTGGATACTAACGGTCAGACAATCCGTGAATTTAACTCCTTATCTGCGGATACTGAGGTGAAAGGTTTACTAATTCAGCGTCTGGAGTTAGCACCTGCGCCACCGTCTATTCCCCGACAAAGACCGCCTGTAATTTTCGGCACAAATCAGCCTGTAAAACCACCACCTCGCCCAATTCCACCACAATTTGTCACGGAACACACCGCAAAAGCAACTTGGCGGATTGGTGCGGCTAAATTTCCGAATGCTCAAGTGGCTTTCGCCGTCAGCCTACAAGCCGTCAATCAAGAAATGGCGAGTATTCGCAACATCTTTTTGGTGTCAATTCCAGGAGCATTACTTTTAGTTGCGGTTGGGGCTTGGTTTGTTTCTGGTGGTGCGTTACATCCTATCCGCCAGTTGACAGGCGTAATTCAACAGGTGACAGTCCAAGGGCTAGATCAGCGGATTCCCAGTGAGACAACAGATGTGGAATTTGTGGAACTGATTCGGGTGTTTAACCAAATGTTAGAACGTCTGGAACGCAGTTTTACCCAAGCTTCACGCTTTAGTGCAGATGCAGCCCACGAACTAAAAACCCCATTAACTATTTTGCAAGGTGAATTGGAGCGATCGCTCCAACAAGTTGAGCCGGGAAGTGAAGTACAGCAACGCTTAAGCAATTTATTAGATGAAGTGCATCGCTTGAGTGGAATTATGCGAAAACTCTTGCTTTTATCTTTAGCAGATGCAGGAAAAATGGGTTTGTATCTGGCTGATGTGAATATGTCTGAGTTGCTACTGGAGATTGTCGAAGATGTAGAATTGCTGGCTCCTCACTTGAGTGTGCAAACTGACATTCCTGATAATTTGCAGGTAAAGGGCGATCGCGATTTACTCATACAAGTTCTCCAAAATCTGCTGAGTAATGCAATCAAATATAATTTTGCTGATGGCTGGATTAAGATTCAGGCGTATCAAACACAAAAAACTCTTAAAGTTACAATTGCCAATTCATCAAAAGATATTTTAGCCAGCGATCGCGATCGATTATTTGAGCGCTTTTATCGCGGTGATCCGGCTCGTACCCGTAAAGTAGAAGGAATCGGGCTGGGACTCAGCCTCGCCCGCGAAATTGTGCGGGCGCATCAAGGCGAACTAGCTTTGGATTCTCTAACTTCTGGTCAAACAGCCTTTACTCTCACTTTACCCATAGCATAATCAAATTTGTCTTACATAGAGATTTTTCACTCTTGAGCTCAGATAGGTTAAGATTCAGCACTTTGTTATAAAAAACGTTCTACCTCGGAAGTATTTATCAGCTTGACAAAATGAGCGACCAATTAAATCAAAATTTTACAAATCCACTTCTTAAACTCTAGATGTGGGTTTTAAAAATAGCCATGCAACAAAAAATGTCGCTGCTGTAAATAGTTGCGTTAAATCCAAAGCAGAGAGATAACCATCTGCAAAAGAAGCAATGCTGCGATCGGTAATGCCAAATACCCAAGATGAGAGTCCAAATAGCCAAATCCCATTCTTGAGATTGCCTACGAACTCTTTAGAGTCGGATTTTTTTTGGTCTTTCATGTCTTCTACTCCGATGGTGGAAAATCTAGTATCTGCAAATGAGAGCTTTTGAACTTCCGACACTGATCTATAACTATATTAATAAATATTTCATAGTGTTGACTAAACTACCTAAAGATACATCTAAGGATGCTGACAATTAACCTTTGGTAGCCTTATCTATGGAAGTAGGTTATAAACCGTGACTTTCTCCCTAAGTCCTGCTACTGAAAACCTCATTATGATGAAATTAAGTCACAATGGTAGTAGGCAATCATAGAGGGTGCTGCTATGGATCGTCTAATTCAAATCATTCGGAACTTTTTTATTCGCCTTGAAGGCTATTTTTCTATTGTTTTCAAGGGTTTTTTGAGTGTTTTTGGCAATATTTTTGGCTTTTTTGCTAAAATTTTCGGATTTACTAACTCTGGTTACTATTTGGAATCTGATGCGGCGCAAACTATCCAGCGAGTCGCAGATAAAGAACCCATAAAAACAGAGCAAAAGACTAATTCGGAAAAGCCTACATTTACACGTCGTCGCTCTCAGTCCAAAGTAGAGGATTATTACCTCAACATGGCTCGTGATGTTGGAAAGAAATAAAAATTAATTTTCAATATCGGTTTTGCAGGGTGGGTTACTTGGTTAACACACCCTGCACATATACGCTAATATTGGAAAGTGTCTTCAAAAAGTAGAAATATTTAAGTATTTATACTTACTTTGATTTTAAGCCACAACAAAATCCCCAGAAAAATCCTACTCATCAGTTTGAGAATCATCAAACCGATGTACTATACAAGTAAATTTTTAACAATTAACAATGGTAGAACGCCCAATTAAGAAATCGGAACGTCAGGCTCAAGCAAATACTGACAATAATTCAGAAAATTCTGATTCTGCGCCTTCTATTGAATCTCATCCTAAACGCTCAAATTCTAGAGATAATCGCTCCTCTGGTAAAAGAAAAAAAGACTCTGCTAAGGATGAAATTAAACAGCAGGTTAATCCTGCTTTAGCGCGTGGGCCAAAACCTGTTAAAGCTCCAGTTATTGTTAAATCGGAGCCTGAAACTGACGCGGAGCAAGTCTCTGAAGAGTCTCCATCTGAAGAATCATAGGCCTCTAACTTCAGACTCAGTAAAGTAAAGTCAAGGTATTTTTTGCCTTGGCTTAATTTTTCAGAATTAACGACATCATGTAATTGAATTTTAGATTTTGAATCTTCAATCTAAAATTGATTTACTTCTATTCGTCAGTTGGTGGTTTCTTTTTGTCGCTAAGTTTAACCAAGCTTTCTAAGCCATACCACAGCAAAAGATATAAAGTGGTTGTTTTCCATCGAGCTAAGGGCGGAAGCAATCTTTTCAGCACGATCGCCACTACAGTAAATGGGATAATTACTCGCAAGTCTACGCTCTCTTTAGTAATATTTGTGACTTGCTGATTAAATTTAAATAGCGTTTGAGTTAACTTTACAGGCTGGGATTTTTCGCCTGGAGTAATTATTACTAAACCTTGAGCCTGTAATTTATCTATTATTTCTGCAAAATTGCTATTTTCGGCTGGTGTATATATTGTAATGCTACCTGTTTGAGAATTCACCTTAACTTGATCAATCTGCGGAAAAAAGACTTTGAGGTAATTAGCAATTAGCTGAATTTCTGCTTTTTCTTGGTGCTGAGGGGAAATTCTCAGCCGTAACCGCCCTGGAGTCTGACTGACAATTTGAATATATATTGGTGTGGATAAATTCTCTAAAGGTAGTTCTGGCATAAAACCTCCGCTACACCCAACATAATATATCGCCCCATTTTTGAGTTTACTGAATATCAATAATTGATTCTGGGGAATTCAATTTTAGAACATTATCCACATTTGATGTGCGTTTAGCGATCGCATCCATAAATAGCTCTTCATACTTTGCAATTGCTTGTTCACAAGCATAATTTTCAACGGCAAACTGTCGGCCTTGCTTGCCTAAATGCTCTCGGCGCTGTGGATGATCATACAACTCTAAGATGGCATCTGCTAAGGCATCTGGGGATTCTGGCTCGACAACTACACCTCCGCCACTTTCTTGAATTGCTTTAGCCGCCGTACCTGTTGCTGGTACTGAACCCACAATTGGGCGACCACTCGCCAACAGCAGAGGAATCTTAGAAGGCATATTAAAGGAAATGACATTGCGTTTCTGCACAATTAACCCAACATCAGCAGCAGCTAACATTTGCGGGAGTTGTTCGCGCGGCTGTAGCGGTAAGAGTAGTACATTGTCTGCGCCACAAGATAAACAATATTGTTGTAATCTTCTTAATGCGATCGCTTCCCCAGCAATCACAAAGGTAATTTCTGGAATATGACCTAACTTCGCCGCCGCTGCGACGACTGTTTCTAAACCTTGAGTCAAGGCAATATTCCCAGAATACATCACCACAAATTTTCCATCTAATTGATGGGTCATTTTCCAGGGATTATGCTCTTTTGCCAGTGGATAAATGAAATTGACATTTACCCAGTTCGGAATACAAATAATTTTTTTAGCAGATATACCTTTATTCACTAAATTTTCTAAAAAACCATCAGCAATCACGCTGATGGTTTGAGCATTTCGATAAGCAAATTTCTCTAATAACTCACAAAATCGAATCATCCTCTTATTAGTCATTAACCCAACACGCACTGCTGCTTCTGGTAGAATATCTTGCACATTTAACACTATTGGGCAATTGTATAGTTTGCCTAACAAAGCAGCTGGCAATGTCACTAATAACGGTGGTATCGTCAGCACAATTATATCCGGTCGTTTACCTCTCAAGGCTTGCGGCAAACTAGTCACGATAAAACTTAACTCCAACAGTAATCTATCCAGCAAATTGGGTTTTGACTTAATTCGCAAATAACTGCGTTGAATAGTTACCCCATTAATTTTTTCTGTAACATACCACTTACCCTGATAGCCTTGATAAATTTCTCGTTGGGGATAGTTGGGCATTCCTGTAATTACCCGCACTTCATGACCTTGTTTGACTAGTCCTTCTGCTAGTTCAGTCATTAAAGGTGCAATTCCAATTGGTTCTGGATGGTAGTTATAGGAATAAATCAAAATCTGCATGTGTTATTTATAAAATATTTTTAGTAATTAGGCTGAGTTTCAGAATAGGTTTTTAGCTGTTTAGTGAGTTAAATTAATAGGTTATGATTTAGTTAAAACTTTTTCAATAGTTAGATTTAAAAATTAAAAAATTGTATGGATAGTCTGCACTTTGATTTGATTTTGCATGGAGATTATATCAACTCAGATGAAATTAAGACAGACTGATCTACACATTGAACACAAAAAAATGTAAATTTTAATTATTGTCTGGTGTAATTAAGCTTTAAAAAAGGATGATTCATATTGATAGGGTAAATTACTCAGGAGCAACCTAAGTTTACCATTGAGTTTGTTACTGAAGAGGAAAAACGCCAGGGTGTAAGGGAAAAGACCCCATAAATAAATTTAGGAGGCAGTGCGTTGGACTGGGCGAGTAATACCAATTCCCCAAAATATGGCTACATATATGCAGCAGAGGGGCAGGGGGAGAATTATCTAGAGGCTGGATTTAGAGAATTGGTATAAAAATACTCATTTCTCGCCTCTCATCCTGTTTTATCCGTTATGTCAAGTTCGGATAATTAGTGCCGACATTCCGCAGGTAAGTGAAGAGAT
>NZ_DF978425.1:370285-385518 GCF_002897135.1 Nostoc cycadae WK-1
GACCTGATAGACCTGCGGAATGTAGGTTAGTGATAATTCCAGAAATCTGTGCAGAAATGTAAAAACACGCTTCTCTGCTCCCCTGCTTCCTCTGCTCCCTCTGCGGTCTTAATGATAATTAATTCACCGAACACGATATTATTGGTGGATGCAGTTCATGATGGCTACTGATTAGATATTCAGGCTATTTCTGATTTGCTGCACGATCGCACCTAAATCTTGAGAGATATCAATATAAGTTGCTTCAGATGTGGTTGGCGCTTCTAGGGTATCAAACTGGCTTTGTAAAAGATTGGCTTGCATAAAATGACCGTGGCGATCGCGCAATCTTTGTTCAATCAACTCATAACTGCCTGTGAGGTACACTAACTTTACCCGTGAATCATCACCACAAAGAATTTGACGATAACTAGCTTTTAAGGCCGAACAAGCCAAGATGACATTTTTTTCTGCTTGTAACCATTGTGCGATCGCTGTTTGCAATGATTTTAACCAAGGTTGGCGATCGGCATCAGTTAGCGGTTCCCCTCGGCTCATTTTTGCCTTAGCAGCGGCTGAATGAAAGGTGTCTGCATCGTCAAATTCCCACTCTGTTGCTGCTGCAAGTGCTTGACCAATGGTGGTTTTACCGGAGCCAGCCACTCCCATAATCAGAATTATCATTGGTATTTAGATAATACTACAGAATGTAGGGGTATCAGGGTATAGATGTTCAAAACCCTTACATCCTCATACCCCTATACCCTTACACCCAATCTCAAAAGATCATCTGTGTGGGTGAATCTCTCCTTTACGCTAACCCGACTAACTTTTCGCTCAAATCCCACAGGCGTTCAGCTTTAGCATCATCCCGTGCTTGGGGAGAAACTCTCTGCACAAAAGATTTGCCCTCTTTCTTCTGACGATTTCCCCAACTCCAATAAGCACCAGATTGCTTATATTCCGGCTCAATAACTACTGCTGCAACCCGTTCTCCTGCTAATTCCTGAGATACATATCCCCCGGTGATGTATTTCTGGAACAAGGGGAAAAGCTTCTGAAACAAAGGATAGTGGTTGCGGAATAGAGGTGTTTCAGCCACACATCCCGGATAAAGAGAAGTGAAGGTAATCCCTGTTGATTCGTGATAGCGTCGATGCAGTTCGCGCATGGTTAGCACGTTGCAGACTTTACTATCTTTGTAAGCTTTAACAGGTTCAAATTTCTTGCCATCAATCATAGAAATTGGTGCTTTAAAGCCTGCAACAAAGCCTTCTAATTCACCCAAATCTGGACGCGGCGGAATTTTTCCACCCAGTTCGTCGGGGTTGTGGGTGACAGTTCCCAAAATTACCATTCGCTTATCCGCAGCCGGAGATTTTTTCAAATCCTCAAGCAAGAGTTTACACAGCAGAAAATGACCAAGGTGATTGGTGGTCATGGTTAACTCGTAACCTTCAGGACTGCGTAACGGTTCTTTGATTAATGGCATATAAATAGCCGCGTTACCCACCACAGCATCTAAGGATTGACCACTGGCTCTAAAGTTGTTGACAAACTGGCGGACGCTATCCAATGAACCCAGATCAATGTGCATAAGAGTATAGCTGTCCTTGGGTATCCCCACTTCTTGGGCAGCTTTTTCAGCCTTCACCAAATCTCGGCAGGCCATGACAACGTGCCATCCTCTGCGAGCAAATGCTTTTGCAGCGTACAAACCTACCCCAGAGGACGCACCTGTGATTACAACCGTTGACTTACGATCCTGTGCCATTGCTATTCAGACTCTGTTATCGCCTTTTACTATCTTCTGGATTTTACATCACTGGGTTATACAGATAATCTATCAATTTTTCCTTAATACTTGTTAACAAACCAGAAGAATAAATTTAGGCTGACAGATAATTGCGAAATCTGAAGATGATATCTATTTACAATGCTGACTATTGAGAATCTTCAGGCGATCACTTGCCAGTTCCCCGCAGATGCGATCGCGTTTTTCATTGCTGAAAATAATTGTTTTTGAGAAGTATTGATATAATTGCTGCAATTTTATTCCTGCTAATTTAAATCAGAATGGTGGGCATAACCCACCAAAAAAGCCTATTTAATTTTTATTTTATAATAAACATTCTCTAGTTTGATGATGATTGATAAACATTTCCATGTCATAGTCAATATTGTCTAAGACAATAGAAAAATTAGTTCTGTCGTATTCGCCCTCACAAAAAGTTTCCATATACAAGTTACTAGCTGAATTATCAATATATGCTTTCATAAACATAAACAATAAATTCAGTTCATTCACATATTCTAAGAGATTAGGTCTATGTACATTGAAGTTACAAGAATAAAGAATTCTAATTAATACACCTCGATTTGGTACATTTTTAACTATCAAACCATGCTTTCTGGGATGACGACATAAAAGTAACTCATCTTCTTCGTCAACCTGATATCCATTGAATTCTAAATGATTACGATATCTGACTAAAGGGTGAGCTAAATAATCACCGATATTAATTTCGGACATGGGTATAAACCTCACAAATTTCTTAACCCATTAGACTGGTTAAACTTAGTATTCCCACTTAGAGAGCATTTATCAACTAAATGGTGAAATAGCCAGGTGATGTATCACCATCAGAACTTGTGCATAATAACTATGCCAGATGGATTGACAGAACTTAGATGCAGCAAGCAATAGGTATCGCTTTTACAAGACGTTGCTAAACACGTTTAAGTTTAAATAAGCAGTATGCTTTCACCTTAGAGCTTACTGCCACAACAAAAGCTTGGATGAAATTGTAGCAATAACCATTACTTTTTGTTGTGAGAATCACCGCCTAAATAACTAAGTTATGACTTGCACTGCAACAAAAAATCAAGGGTTTAGAGAAGGATAAAAGGGTGTAGGAGTTTTAGGTATTTAAAACTCTTACACCCCACACCCTTAAACCCCATCTCAATAACTAACCTTTGTGCATCAGTCCTGTAAACTTTAGCCTGTATACCAAGCAGCACCAAGTCTGTCTTTAGTAGCTAGAGTAGATTCTGTGGCTTTTGTGCCATTCATTGTCCAAATCTTATCTGCACCTGATGCTTGATCGCGCCAGTAAACATCAGTTTTGCCATCACCATTGAAATCACCAAAGGATGGTGTCAAAGATGCGCTATTGCTGGGGAGAAATGCTTCAGATTTAACTGCTGTACCATTCATTAACCAAGCGGTGTTCTCGCCAGTCTTCTGATTATGCCAGAAGATATCAGTTTTGCCATCGCCGTCGAAATCACCAATGTTAGCTTGCCAAGATGAATCAAGTGTCTTAGCAGCAGCTTCAGTGACGACGATACCGTTCATTGTCCAAATTTTATTTTGACCAGTGGAAGTATTTCGCCACAGAATATCTGTCTTCAAGTCACCGTTAAAATCACCAAGGATAGGAGTTAAAGAAGAAGATTGAGATTGTAAAGTAAACTTACTGGCTTTTGTGCCATCCATAAACCAAGCACTGTTGGCACCAGTGTTGGCATTACGCCAAAAGATATCACTCTTGCCGTTACCGTCAAAATCAACCACAGTTGGAGTTAAGCCTACTGCTGTAGTTTCTACAACATTGGCACTAGAAACTTTTGTGCCGTCCATCAACCAAACGGCATTTTGACCAGTTTTAGCGTTATTCCAGAAAATATCTGTTTTGCGATCGCCATTGAAATCACCAATTAAAGGATTCCAGTTAGCATCTACTTTTTCTAAAGCTGCTGTACTTGCAACTTTTGTGCCATCCATGAGAGCAACTCTGTTCTCTCCTGTCTGTTTATTCCGCAATAAAAAGTCGGTTTTGCCATCATTATTAAAATCGGCAATTTTGTAAGTCCAAGCGTTGATATCAAACTTACCTACAGAACCTTGTGAGAGAACTTGTCCACCATCCATCAGGCGAATCACAATCTCACCTGTTTGAGCATTCACCCACATTTTGTCTACTTTGCCATCACCGTTGAAATCGGGGGCAATTGCAGCACTTCTTAAATAAGGGTTGGGGTTCGCACTTGCTGTGAATTCTGATGTTGAACTTTTTTGTGTTGCTAAAGAATTTATTTCTAATGAAGATGCACTACTGCTGGAAAAATTCTTACCAATTCCTTGTGCATTATCTAGAGTTTCTAACAATGCACTTGATTTTTTCAAAGATTGAGAAAACAGATTTGTTTGTAATGGGGAGGATTTTGAAGTTGAAGACATAGTGCTTTCTAATCACTGGTTGTCTTCAAAGTTTTAACAGATGAATCATAGTCATTTCTGTATTCTAAGAACAATTATTATTTTTTTTGGTTTTTTAAATAAACATTTTTTTAATTCAAATATCAAGGTTTATATACATAAGAAATTTGTCATAAATCATTTGCATGAAATTTGCAAGTCGTGAATAATCAATCATTTAGTTTGTCAGCAAAATTTATTTATGTCAGGTTTTAAATATATAAAATAAGTCTGTTATCTACTTATCAGTAAGGGAAAATAAAAATGCCCAACAAAAACAAAACTGAACTCATCAAAAAGTTTAACCTGTTGGTCATAAAAGAACGAACAGTATCTAAAGAAGTAGAAAATATTAGTTAAAATAACTGAAACAAGCAACTACTAAGAGGCTTTATCTGTATAGCCACGTTGCGAAAAGTGTAAAATAACACTGTAATTTAACTGACAAATTGAACAGCTATGCAATTAGAATATCGGCAGCGTCGGGAGCAGTTAATAGCAAAAATTGGGAATGGGACTGCGATTTTTCGGAGTGCGCCAATGGCCGTTATGCACAACGATGTGGAATATGCTTATCGGCAAGATAGTGATTTTTTTTACTTAACAGGCTTTAATGAAGCACAAGCCGTAGCAGTGTTAGCACCAAATCATCCCGAACATCGTTTTGTTTTGTTTGTCCAACCAAAAGACCGAGAAAAAGAAGTATGGTCTGGTTATCGCTGTGGTGTAGATGCAGCCAAAGAAATTTATGGTGCAGATGCAGCTTATCCGATTAATGAATTAGATGAAAAATTGCCCCAATATCTGGAAAAAGCCGATCGCATTTATTATCACTTGGGGCGCGATCGCCATTTTAATGAAAAGATTTTAGAACACTATCAAAGTTTACTGCGGACTTATCCCAAACGAGGTACAGGGCCAATTGCTATTGAAGATACCTGTGCAGTACTTCACAGTATGCGGCTGATTAAAACAGAAGCCGAATTAGAAATGATGCGTCAAGCAGCGGCGATCGCCGTGGAAGCACATAATCAAGCAATGGCGATCGCTAAACCAGGACGTTATGAATACGAAATTCAAGCCGAAATCGAACGGATATTTCGACTCAGAGGCGGAATGGGGCCAGCTTATCCGTCGATTGTGGCTTCTGGTGTGAATGCTTGCGTTCTCCACTACATTGAGAATCATCGCCAGATGCAAGATAGAGAATTGCTATTAATTGATGCGGGTTGTGCATACAGTTATTACAACTCAGATATTACCCGTACATTTCCTGTCGGTGGCAAATTTACGCCCGAACAAAAGGCATTATATGAAATTGTACTAGAAGCCCAAAAACAAGCGATCGCCCAAGTGCAACCAGGTAATACCTTTAAAGCAGTTCATGATACCGCTGTGCGCGTCCTTACCGCAGGCTTAATTGACCTTGGCATTCTCAAAGGCGAAATTGACAAAATCATCGAAGAAGAAAAATACAAACCATACTATATGCACCGCACTAGCCATTGGTTAGGCTTGGATGTGCATGATGTTGGCGTTTACCAACACGGTGACGACAAACCACAGATTTTACAACCTGGTCAAGTGCTAACAGTAGAACCAGGACTTTACATCGTACCAGATACCAAACTAGCCGAAGACCAACCAGAAACAGACCCACGTTGGATTGGTATTGGCATTCGCATTGAAGATGATGTGTTAGTTACACCTACAGGACATGAAGTATTAACAGCTGGAGTTCCCAAAGAAATCGATGAAATAGAAAGAGTTGCTTAGAAAAAACAGAATAATTTTAGATTTGGAATTTCAGCATTAAAAATCCAAAATTGAAGTGCTAGAAGATAGAAGTCAAAAGCAATTTACGACTTCATACTTCACACTTCATACTTCATACTTTTCAGGGAAATTCAGCAGTTACACGGAAGCTATAAAACATCAGATCAGTTATTCAGAAAGATAGTCAGTACATCTAGCTAGAAAACAATGGTCAGTAATAGTTCTGTGCAGGCAGATAAAAACCCGCGTTTGGTAATGCGCCTGCCACGCACATTGAGTTATCTAGAAACCTGGGGTTTTGGGCTGACGGGTCATGTAGGATGGATTGGCACTGCACCTGTTATCCATGCAGCATTGGGATCTAAAGCAATTTTAGTGTGGTTGTTTGGGGTCATTGTCTCCTGCATTTTAAACTTGCAAATCCAAAGTTTAGGTAAACATTGGTTAGATGTAACAGGAGGAACGCCTAATTATACGGCGCGGCTGCTGAAAAACTTTCCGAATTTAGGTCGCTACGTTGCTTTAGGCTATTATTTTAGCTGGGCAGCAGCACCAGCTTTGTATGCAATTATTCTCACAGACTTAATTAAGGTTAATTTTCAACCTTTGGGCATTTCCTGTCCAGAAACTTTCTTAAAAATTGCATTTACGGTAGTTCCTTTTATTTTGGCATTTAGTGGTACTCGTGCTGTCGCCCTACTGCACCTATTTTTTGTTATTCCCGCTATTTCATTAGTACTTTTGTTTTGTATTCAAGGCGGAATTTGGTTAGTTTTCTCAAAGGGTATTAATTTGTTTCCACCGAGTACCCATAGCCTCAGTTTTGGAGAATGGGCTAAGTCTTTTTTCCTAGCTAGTTATTCAGTTTATGCTTGTGAAACCACATCTTCTTTTGTTGCTGATAGTCGTTCTCCGCATAAAACTTTGAAGTTTTTAACTACAGCTACGTGGTTAATTCCGCCAGTATTTCTCGGTGGTTCTTGGGTTTTAATGTGTGCCTCTACTAAACCAGACATTGGTGAAGATACATTCTTAAATTTATTGGCAGCATCGCAACCTTTTTGGGGTCAATTTGCCCCTTTTTTAGTCACACTACTCATTACTTTCTCATGTCTGTTGAGTTGTGCTACAGCCGTTACCAATTCTCCCCGCATTCTTTACCAACTTGCCTTAGATAGTCAGTTGTCTCCTGTATTTACGGTAGTTTCTCGTCAAGGTATCTTGGGGCCTGCTATCTTCATTACTTTTTTACTCAGTCTGCTTTGTTTGAATTTAGGCAGTGTGTCTCAACTTGTCACCGTAGCAGGCACATGCTATTTGTTATCGATTATGGGGCTGCATCTAGGATTGTGGTTATGTCGCCATCAACCAGAAGTGTTATGGCCTTGGTGGTCATTGGGTTTTTTTTTAGTAGAAGCCGTAGTTTTAGTAGTCGGCGGTTTAGCTTGGAGTTGGTATGAGTTATTAATTGGGCTATTTGTACCCTTTGCACTGATGATAGGAGATGCGGTACTGCGTCGCTGTAACTTTGCACCATTTCACTCTCAATGGTGGACACAGCGTGACGAAGGGAAGTCTAGTAGTTATAATCCAGACTTTGTTGTACTTCAGGTAATTGTTTTAGTTTCTCTTATTTGTAGTTCTGCTATTGGCAGTTGGGTTCTGCGTAATTTATTGGATGGAGACCATAATACCTCGCGTAACTCTTTACTAGCGATCACTTTAGTCATGCTTTCGTTTGTTGGAGTAGCGATCGCTTGCTGGACTACCCTACCACAAATTGCGGCTATTGATGAGGCACGCCAACAGGCAAAAAACCTATTTATTACTACCCTCAATACTGTTCCCGACATTGTTTTAGTCCTTGATGAACAAGGTATCATCCTTCAGACCAATGTAGCGGCTGAAGAACTATTTCAAATTAGCACTCAACAGTTAGTTGGGCAGAACTTGAATCAATTCCTCATAGACCATTACGGCAAACCAGAACAATGGGCTATGAGGAGTGAACAAACGCTCAAAATTAACCAAGGCTCATACATTGTTGAGTCTACTGTTTCCCAGCCATCTAATCTCCAACTACGACAATATGTTGTCATTCTGCGAGATATCACTCAGCGCAAACTAGCCGAAGAAGAACTCAAACAATACCGTTATCAGCTGGAGCAGTTGGTAGCAGAACGTACTATTGAACTCATGAGAGTTAATCAACAACTGCAACAAGATATTATCGAACGACAACGCGCACAAGAACTATTGCTGCACAACAGTTTACATGATGCTCTCACCGGACTACCTAATCAATCGTTGTTTATGGAGCGCGTGAAACAAGCTCTAGAACGCACTAAACAACAAAAAGATTATGTATTTGCCGTACTCTTCTTAGATTTAGACCGTTTTAAGGTCATTAATGACAGCTTGGGACATTTACTCGGAAATCAACTGTTAATTGCTATTTCCCATCGACTCCAGTCAGTTCTACGTGCAGGAGATATGATTGCGCGGTTTGGCGGGGACGAGTTCACAATTTTACTAGACGAAATTGATGGGATTGATGGTGCGATATACGTAGCCGACCGAATTCAAAAGTTACTAGCTTTACCGTTTCAATTAAATGAGCATAAAGTCTTTACCAACGCAAGTATGGGAATCGCTGTGAGTACCCATAACTATGAGCAAGCTGCAAATATTTTACGGGATGCTGATGTGGCAATGTATTGTGCCAAATCCCTTGGTAAAGCACGTTATGAGGTATTTCATCCCAAAATGCACGAAAGCGCATCTCTGCTGTTGCAGTTAGAAACTGCTATGCGCCATGCACTCATCCAGCAAGAAGAATTTCGCCTCCACTATCAGCCCATTGTTTCCCTGCTGACTGGCAAAATTATCGGATTTGAAGCGCTGATTAGGTGGCATCATCCAGAACGAGGTATCATTTCCCCAGAAGATTTTATTCCCCTGGCAGAAGAAACAGGCATGATTGCTTCTATTGGTCAATGGGTGCTTTATGAAGCCTGTCGTCAATTGCAAGCATGGCATCAACAATTTCCCATTTACCCACCTCTAACAATTAGTGTCAATTTTTCTGGCAAACAAGTTATGCAGCCTGATATTGTCAAACAGGTTAAACAAGTTTTGCAAGACACTGGTTTGGAAGCAGGTACTTTAAAGTTGGAAATTACAGAAAGCTTGCTGATGGATAACTTTGAATTGGCAACCGCTATGCTTTCCCAGCTGACAACCTTGAATATAGAATTGCACATGGATGATTTTGGCACAGGTTATTCATCCTTAAGTTATTTGCACCGCTTACCACTAAAAACTATTAAGATTGATCGCTCTTTTATTAGTAATATTGGCAGTCGAGGGGAAAATTTAGAAATTGTCCGAGCTATTGTGACATTGGCTCACAATTTAAATATGTCAGTCACCGCCGAAGGGATAGAAACATTACAACAGTTAGCCCAACTCAAAGCATTACAATGCGATCAAGGACAAGGGTATTTCTTTTTTCCAGCTTTAGAAGGTTCGGCGGTAGAATTACTACTTGCTAGTAATTTATCTGATATGAACTTTTTAGAGGTGTAATAGAGCAATTTGTTCTGCTTTAGTTTTTTCCCAAATATCCCCTACATAAAATTTGATTACTGCACTGTATATCCCCCATCAATCACAAGTGATGTTGCTGTAATATATGAAGCTTTTTCAGAGGCAAGAAATAGAATAGCTTGAGCTACTTCTTGTGGTTTTCCTATACGTTTCATGGGAACTGTAGCCGCAAGTTGATTAATCACCTCTTCTTTTGTCAGACCTTGCCAGTCGGCAAATTGTTGGGTTTGGAATGTCTCAATTACACCTGGACAAACACAATTTACTCTGATGTTTTCAGTCGCTAGGTCATGAGCTAGACTTCGGGTTAATTGGAGAACTGCTCCTTTGGTTGTGTTATATAATGCAAAACCGGGAAAGGCAATCAAAGCAGCTATAGATGCTACGTTGACAATAGCTCCACCACCACGCTTACGGATATGTGGAATAGCATATTTAGCACAGAAAGCATAGCCTTTAACATTTGTTCCTAAAACGTTATCCCAATCTAAATTGGAAGCTTCTTCCAGAGAACCAATTGCTAAAATTCCCGCATTAGCAACCAAAATATCTATATGTTGCCATTGATTCACAACATTTGTTATCCAATGTTGCACCTGATTTTCATTACTAACATCGCAGGTGCAAAACATTGCATCTCCACCACTATTTTTTATTTCTTCCAGCAGTGATAAACCACCAGCGGTATCAATATCAGCGATCGCCACTTTAGCACCTTCAGAGGCAAAAAGTTTAGCTGTTTCTCGCCCAATACCAGAACTACCCCCAGTAACTAAGGCTACTTTATTTACTAGCTCCATAAATTCACAATCCTTTTAAAAGTAGATAGCCTTTTAATTAAGAGAATACTGGTTGTAGATGTAAATATTCCGATTCCGGTAATATTCCTTCTTGTAAGACAAGCTCATTCACAAAAGTATCAATTTTTTGCCGATCTATATTTTGCATAACTATGAGATGGGCAAAATTATCGAGAGTCGCTAATTGCCATTTTTTAATCAATACTTGGTTCGGCTTTTGAAACACGACTGTATTGGAGAATTTATTCAGCATACAAGGATATTCTCGCAATTGCAGTTGCTGAAATAAATATTGAGCATTCTGAATACATGTCTTGGCCTCTTGGGCAAATCCTTCATAACCTTTGGTTTTGAGAGCATACCAAAGAATCAGAGGCGTGTGACCATTGCGAGAACCAAGAATAGTGGTATCTTTTGAACCGATGTATTCAATCATGGTTTCAACTTTTTCTACCCACTTCTTCTTAGTTAAAACTACACCACAAGGGATAGGAGAGCCAATAAATTTACCAGAGATAGCCACACTATCTATAGGCTTTTGAAAATTGATTTGGGGTGCATGATCTAAAAAGGGTAAAATCATCCCTGAAAGTGCGGCATCACAATGAATGTAGTAATCTTTAATTTGATGATATTTTAAAATTTCTAAAATTTTGTCTAGGTTATCAATTGCACCTTTGACGGTAGTGCCAATATTTAGGTTAATAATGACTGGCTTGTGAGAATTTTGCTGAATTGTTTGGGATAAATGTTCATAACTAATCTCGCCATTAATTTGAGAATTAATTACTTGATGTTGAACACCAAACAGTCTGGCTGCTTTAGCTATTGAGTAATGCGAGTCTTGAGATGAATAGAGAATTCCATCAGGATAAATTTCTCTTGCTAATAAGATTCCATATAAGTTCCCTTCAGTTCCACCAGCCGTCACATAGCCCCAAAACTCATTTTCGGGGATTTTATATAATTGGGCAAAAAATGATAAAACTTCTTGTTCAAATTTGCGAGAATGGAGACCAAAACTTGGTTCAATATATGGGTCTCCAGCATTATTTAATAAAAAATTAAAAAACTTATTTATATAACTAAAGTCACAACTTAAATTATATGGATAACCTGCGTGGAACTGCGATCGCTCTTCTATTTGCTGCCAAAAAATTGCTAACTCCTTGCTCACAGTATCTAACATATTTTCTGATTTTTTATATTTTGAGTTCACGCAAGTTTTACTCTAGGTTATAAGTATCAATCAATATTTTCAGCATTTCTTAATAAAGATAATACTACATTTAAAGATTCAATAAAGCAGTGATAATACTGATGATTTTCAAGAGAGTTTCTTGGATTTAGCCAGCTTCTTCTAATTTATTTAGTTGAATTATATGGTGCAAGCACAACCTCTAGTATCACTAATGAATAGTTTCAAGATTTAACAGTAATCTTCTAGTGAATTTTACGGAATTGCTCATGTTGATATGATTGATATTAAGCGTAATTACAGAAAATTAGTAGTTGACACTTAAAAGGAATTACGAAGTTAGTAAATATACTTTAGTTACGGAATATAGGAACATTATTTAAAGTTTTGACCAAGTTCTGTGAGTATAGCGATCGCTGCTGATGGAATATATTTAAACGCCCTAAACCGAAGAAGTAAACTTATAGCAGAAGGCAGGAGGCAGGAGGAAAAGTCTTACTATACCTTGCATTCAAGCTTTCAAACTGTCCTAACATATCTGACTACCGCTATATATAGGTAAAACATAAGTTTGCTTCGGGAAGATTCAAGATACAAGACAAGCGGCTAAATCTTGTGCTGGAGTAGTAATCAGTTTGAGATTGTATGTTTCTGACAAGAAGAACACTTTGCGGAAATACCCGCCCTTGATGGCGGGAATTTTCCCGCGTCAGCTGCGGCGATAGAAAATTCTGAAGTGGTGTTTATTCCCATACATCGGAATTAAGTGGTGTTATCTTGTCTTTGTTAATTTGCGATCGCACCTTGAATACTTTCAGGATTTACACATAAAGGTTGTCTGTGAAGAATGAGTGTAAGGGTTTTAAACACCTACAGCTTTCAAAGCCTCTCCCACCGCGGGGGAGAGGTTTGGAGAGGGGTCAAAATATCGGTTACACAACGAAAAATCAAAACTTATAGATTTTTCTTTTTTCGTATGAAACCACCCTGCTTTTTAAGAGGGCTTGGGGGCATCAAAACTTTAACTAAACCGTATTGCTTTATACTCTGGTTACTGAGCGCAGTCGAAGTACACCCTCACCAAACCTTTGTAAAAAGGTTACTGAATCAGCGCAAGTTGGTTCAAGGGTAAGTTTGGCTTTGAGTACTTGGATAGAATCGTATTGCAGTACCCAAATATCGTATTGCAGTACCCAAATATCGTATTGCAGTACCCAGATATCGTATTGCAGTACCCAGATATCGGATTACAGTACCCAAATCTCGTATTGGAGTACCCAAATCTCGTATTGGAGTACCTAAATCTCGTATTGCAGTAACCAAATCTCGTATTACAGTACCCAAATATCAGATTACAGTACCTAAATATCGTATTGCAGTAACCAAATATCGTATTTATAGCGGTAGTCAGATATGTTAAGACAACTTAAAGCTTGAATGTCAGGAATAGTAAGACTTTTCCTCCAGCATAACCGCTTTCTGTTACCGTTGAAGTTAGAAAAGTCTATTTTCCTGCGGGAAGCTGTAGTTCTATCCCTAATTTGTTGCCTATTTCCAGAACATTGTTTGTAAAATCTGTCATACCTGCAATGGGAGCAGCAATTAAACTAGCAGCAGTGAGTAAAGCAATGAGACGCTTTTTGAGTTTGGGTTTGTTGCGTTCTGGTTCTGGCTTGTGAATTTCGGCTTCTACATCATCAATATCGATGGTGATGTCGTCACGGATTTCTGGCGGAAATTGGGCGGCGGTTTGGCGTAGGTTGCTGATTAGTTGCAGAATTTCGGTGATGTTTGCGCCACTGGTTTGAGTTAAGTCACCGACTTGCTGACGGGCGTTTTCTTTAACTTCGTTGTCAATATTGACGATGCCTACTTGTGCGCCTTGAAAGTTGTTTGTATTTTCTGTCATGGGTTTAAAATCTCCTTGTTGGTTATTATTGTTATTGTAAATATTGATTCTAACCAGATCGCGCTCTAACTCATCTCTTTGTAATTTCTGGCGCGATTCTAATGATTCATAGCCGTCTAAAAGTTGACGTAAATTGAGTTTTAATTTTAATTTGCCAATAGTGATTGTACTTTCACCCATTGCCTCAAGTCCCAAGAGTTCCTGATAGTCGAGGGGGGGATGATTGGGATAGCCTGGGACGGGAACCCATTCGGTGATTTCCAGGTTGGGGAGACTTTTGTGGATTTTTTGGAAGTCATCGCGGAGGATACCCAGAAATAAGCGGCGGGTTTCTTTGCGTCCACTAATGGCGATGAATATTTTTTTGTCTTCAGGGTCGGCTTTTATCCGCGCAATGTTGTAGATTTCGATGTTTTCTTGATATTGCAGCATTACGCCACTGCGCCAATAGACTTGGTTATAGATTTTTTCGTGGGTGTTGACGATAAAACGAGAAATTATGCTTTCTGGGAGAACTTTGTAATGGTATTGAAATTCTAGGGTTTCCCCTTCTAATTCTGTTTGTTCTGGTTGGTCTTTGGGCAGAAGTCCAGCAATCAAGAATTGTGGCGGCTGACATTCTAATTCAAAACAAAGCTCAAATTCTTTCATCAACCCAATCAGATAATTGTGGCGCTGGATAGGGTAACGTTCTGGATGGAGAATGCGGCTGAGGTCGGCAGGGGTAAAAATGCCTTTGGTTTGAGTTTTAAGGATTTCATCGCTGAGAAGTGCGTAAATACCTTCTGTCACCCAGTTGGGTTTGAGGACATTGGTATCTTTAAGGATGGGATGGTCGCGGAAGTTGAGAACTAAACCGAGTCGATGCAGCAAGTCGATGAGTTGTTCTTGGTTTTGTTCTTCAGCAATTTTGTTTTCGTAGCAGATGCCAATATAGTTGCTGTAGCTGATAAAGTCTTGGGGCATAGATTCGAGTTGTTGTTTAACCTCAAACCATGAAAGGGGTAGAAGGTCGTAGACTTCTTTGAGGTTGGCAATTTGCTGAAAAATAGCAGTGCGGAGTTCATCAATGCCGATATTGTCTTGGCAGGAAGTTTCAATAATATCTTGAATATTGGGATATTTCTCGCGTAATGCTTTGCGGTTGATGTCGAGGGGTTGTTCGTCTTTTTTGTTGCCAACAATAATTACAGGGGACTGTCCGCCGAAGCTTTCAATTAATTTCAGCCAATATTCAATGCGGTTTTCTTCTTCGCTGGTGCGACAATTACAAACTAAGAGATAGAGGCTGCGCTTAGTCAAAAAAAACTGATGGGTAGCATGATAAATTTCCTGTCCGCCAAAATCCCAAACATTCAGGCGAATATCTTTGCTATTCACCGATACGTTCCAAGTTTCTACATTCAATCCGTCAGTTTGGGATTGATTTTGATTGTATCTATTGCGGATTAGTCGCTCAATGAGGGATGTTTTGCCGACGCTACCTTGTCCGACAAGCAAGATTTTAGCTTCATTGAGTGGAAGCACTTCACCACTACGGAGTAATCGCAAGTAATTGAAAATTTCTTCAACTGAACCAACTTGATAAGAAGATCCTAAAATCTCTGGTGAAATAGGTACCGGATTTTCCCGTAAATCTAGTTCTTCCAATTTCGGCAAACTTTCGAGTGCCTCTGGTATCTGGGTTATTTGGTTGCG
>NZ_DF978426.1:0-208 GCF_002897135.1 Nostoc cycadae WK-1
ATCGCTATAGTTGTGCCAGCACCTACCACCAGTTGGGAATAGTTGCCCAAGAATTGCGGGAATTTGAACAAGCAAGGCGCAATTATCAACAGGCTTTGGATATAAAAATCGAATATGGTGATCGCTATAGTTGTGCCAGCACCTACGGACAGATGGGAATAGTTGCCCAAGAATTGGGAGAATTTGAAGAAGCAAGGCGCAATTATCA